>JAGBOM010000338.1 GCA_017633865.1 Opitutales bacterium | reverse complement strand
TAAGCTCGGCGGTGGTAAGGCCGCTGGGGAGCTCGAAAAGAGGGTCGTAGCCGAAGCCGTTTTCGCCCTTTTCGCCGAAATTTATTCGCCCCTCAACCTTGCCCTCAAAAAGCTTTTTTTCGCCGTTGGGGCAAATGAGGGCGAGAGCGCAAACAAATCTTGCGGTTCGCTTTTCGGCGGGGACGCCTTCAAGCTCCTTCAACAGCTTGGCGTTGTTTGCCTTGTCGGAACCCTCGCCGCCAACGCCCGCGTAGCGGGCCGACCTCACCCCCGGGCGGCCTCCGAGAGCGTCCACAACTATGCCGCTGTCGTCCGCCAAAATGTACGCGCCCTCGGGGGCTATGCCTTTTAACGCCTCGGCCTTGACGAGGGCGTTGCCCGAAAACGCGTCGGAATTTTCGTCGCATTCGGGCATGCCGCCAAGCTCGTCCGCGCCCAAAACCTTCGCGTTCAGATTTTCAGAGGCGAACATATCGCGAAGCTCCTTTATCTTGTTGGCGTTCGAGCTTGCTATGCAAACGGTAAAATCGGGCGGATTGGGGTTAAAGCTCTCCTTTTCAAGCGGCGAAAGCAAAATTCTGGCTTGAAGCGCGGGCACAAGCTCTGAAAATTCCGCGCCGCCCGAAGCCCCGCGCAAAGCGCCGTAAACCGCGCCCATTCTGGCGTCGAGATAGTCGAGCATAGAGACGAAAACCGCCTCGGGAGTGGCCGCGAGAGCCGCCGCGCCCCATTCAAGCTCGCCTTGGTGGCTTAAAATTATGTGCTCAAGCCGCTCGGCGAGGTTGGCGTCGAGCTTGCACTTTAAGGCCGCCTTTCGCACAATCCTAAAGCCCAAAACGACGTGCCCCTGCAAAACGCCAAGGCGGGTTTTTTCCGCGCTAAGCCCCTGCGAATATTCCAAGACCTTGCCGATGTCGTGCAAAACCGCGCCAGCCAAGGCCAGAGACGGATTCACAAAATCGTATATCGGCAAAAGCCTCACAGCGAGCTTTGCGAGCTTTAGGCTGTGCTCCAAAAGCCCGTGCGCGTAGGCGTGGTGCATCTTTATGGCGGCGGTGCTCGTAAAGAAGGCGTCGCCCGCGTCATTTAGGGCGTAGAGGACGGTTTCGCGAACCTTGGCGTTTGGAATCATGTCTATAATTTCAAAGAGCTCCGCCTTCATTTCAGCCGCGTCGAAGGGCGAAGACTCCACAAGATTTGGCAGATTCTCCGCAAGCTCGGCGTCTGTCATTTTTGTGAGGGCGTCGATTTTCGGGCTTAATCTGCCGTTGTAAAAGTCGGAAACTCCTTCGGCGAAAAAGCCCTCGCCCGCCTTCGCCCCCGCAAGGGCTATATACGCGAGCGAATCCGCAAAAACGGGGACGCTTATAGAGCCCGTGTTGTCGGAAAAATCCGCCAAAAAATACTCGCTGCCGTTTTTGGCGGTTTTAACGTGCAAAGCCTTCAAGATAAAGCGGGCGCGAAAACGCTTTCTCTCCCCCTCCGCGGCCGACTTGATTTCGGAAATTTTCTGGTAGCTGGAATTCATAAATAGATGACAAAACATACGCGCAGGCGCGTCAACAATTTTAATTCCGCCTCCCAAAATACGCTTGATAAAAAAACGTTTTTATGAAAAATTCGAAGAATAATGCACTTTATCCGCATAGCAATTATCGCAATATCGTCGGCGTTTCTTTCGGGCTGCATAATTCCGTTTACGCCGGCGTTTCTTTTGCTGCTTGAAAACGGCGAGCCGCCCGAAAGCGCGGAAGAGCCCCAAATGCGCGCTATGCCCGACGACGCGGAAATCCCCGCGCCGCAAAAAATCGCGAAAATCGAATCGAACCTCCCTGGCGGCGGCGCCTAAAAGCCGCGGCTTGCCCCATGAAAATCTTTCCCGACTCCAGAACGGAAAAAGCGTGCGCCTACATAGCCGCCGAGGCCGAGGCTCTGGGCGGAAAGGCCTATTGCGTGGGCGGCTGCGTGCGCGACGCGCTTCTCGGCGAATCCCCCAAAGACACCGACATTGAAATCTACGGCGTTTCCGCTCAAAACATAGAAAAAATCCTGTCCAAAAAATTCCGCTTCGAGATAGTCGGCAAAAGCTTCGGGGTTTGGATTTTAAAGGGCTACAATATAGACGTAAGCATGCCGCGCACCGAAAGGAAAATCGGCGGCGGGCACAAGGCGTTTAAGATAGAGGGCGACCCCAACCTCTCCTTTTCGGAAGCCTGCGCGCGGCGCGACTTTACGATAAACGCCATGCTCTACGACATTTCCTCCGGCGAAATTATCGACGTATTCAACGGCAGAAGCGACCTTTTTAACCATGTGCTTCGCCACACCTCAGAACGCTTTTCGGAAGACCCGTTGAGAGTGCTTAGAGCCATGCAGTTCGTCGCCCGCTTCGACATGTCGCCCGCGCCCGAAACCGTGGAGCTCTGCTCGAAAATCCAAATCGAGAGCCTGCCCGGGGAGAGAATTTTCGAGGAGTGGAAAAAGCTGATTTTAAAGGGCAAAAAAATATCCGAGGGGCTTTTCTTTTTGCGCGACTGCGGCTGGATAAAATACTTTCCCGCGCTCAAAGCCATGGACAAATGCCCGCAAGACCCCCGCTGGCACCCCGAAGGCGACGTCTACACCCACACCGCCTACGCCATGGACTGCTTCGCCCAAAACCGAACGGGAATCGACGAGGAGGATCTTATAGTGGGCCTTGCCGTGCTCTGCCACGACATGGGGAAACCCAAAACCACCACAGTCGATTCCGACGGCGCAATACATTCCTACGGGCACGATATTGCGGGGGTGAAATGCGCGGGGGCATTCCTGTCGCAAATCACGCGGGAGAAGTCGCTGATAGACGCGGTTCTGCCGCTTGTCGAGCGCCACATGGCGATTCTCGACCTTTACCGCAGCAACGCCGGAGACTCCGCCATCCGCCGCCTCGCCAACAAAGTTGGCAGGATAGACCGCCTCGTGCGGGTCGACCAGGCCGACCGCGGCGGCAGGCCGCCAATACTGCCCGAAGCCTCCCCGCAGGGCGAGTGGATTTTAAAAAAGGCGGAGGCTCTCGCCATAAAAGACTCCGCGCCCAAGCCCATTCTTCTGGGCAGGCACCTTATCGAGGAAGGGCTTGCGCCGAGCGCGGAGTTCGGCAAAATTTTGGACGCCTGCTACGAGGCGCAGCTCGACGGGGCGTTTTTCACCCTCGACGAGGCCAAAGTTTTCCTGAAGAATTTTCTGGGCAAAAACGGCTGACTTCTTCCCGCAAAACCCCGCGCGAAATTGTAGATTGCGCCGGCCAAAAAAATAGGGAAAAAATCCGCGCAAAAAAGGGCCGCTTGTTTAAGAAGCAAAAACCCGCGGCAAACAAACCCGCCGCGAACAAAAAAACCCGCGCTCAAATTTTAGCGGACAGCCTTTGCAGCCTCCGTCAAATTTTTAAGAAAGGCCGCGGTAAAGCCCGCGTCGGCGCGCTTTAAAAGCTCGCCCGTAAAAATCCGAAGCCTGTCCTTTTTTACAAATTTCAAAGCTGAGCGGATCTGCCGCTCAAGCTCGGCGGAGGCCGGCAGGCTTTCAAGCGAGGAAGGCGCCAGCGCGACGCCTATTTCGTTTTCGTACTCGAACTGGCTAAAAAGCTCAAGCGCGCGCAAATTTAGGCCGCCGCACTCCAAAATCAAAACGTCGCTGTCCATATTTTTTAGCGAAAGTACGATGGGCTTGTCGGGATTAAAGCGCAGGCGCAGCAAAATTTGGGTGGAAACGTCCGCGTCCGAAACGGCGATTTTAAAGCATTCCGCGGCCGCCGCCAAGTGCTCCGCCCTGCTTTTGTTTTTAAGAGGGAGAATGTCGCCGAGCATAGACTCGTCTATCTGGACGGCCTTTACGCCCGCAATCTGAAGGCTTCTGACCTCCTCCTTCACGGCGAAGGCGAGCTGCCGCGCAAGCTCCGCCTCGGGAATGTCGGCTCGGGCGAAGCTTCTTTTTAATATGGATACGGGCCCCGCCACCGAAACTTTGAGCGGCTTTTTTGAAGCCGCGAGAGCCCTGCGCGCGATTTTTGAAAGCGAAGATCCGCCCTTGCCCGCGACGTCCCCGTAAATAATAGGGGGCGCGGCGACGTTCGCGCCCCTAATCTGCACAAACCCCGCCTTCGTAAAATAAAATCCGCTAAGCTCCGAAGCGAAAAATTCAAACGCGTCAAGGCATTCAAACGCCCCGAAGCTCGGCATGTCGAGCCCCGCGCCCTCCTGAAAGCCGACTATTTTTTCCGCCCCGCGCTCCAAGACGGCAAGCTCCTCCGCCGCGGACATTTTCGCGCCGCCGTCAACGCCCGCGCAAGCTGCCGGCGTGTCCGAAAGCGCGACGGGGCAAAGCGGAAGCCCGAGCTGCCTCTGCGCGGCTCGCCTTTTTTTAAAGTCCCCCGCCCTTTCGATTTTTTTAGACTTTGAAAGGCGAACCTGAAAGCGGACATCGTCGTTTCTGCCCATTTGGCCGCTTTTTAGAAATTCGATTTCCCTCCGCCGCCTCTCTATAACGCCCTGGTTCTGATTTTCCGCGAGCGCCGCAAGCTCCGCGACCTCCGCGCACTTTTCCTTGGCGTAGGCGAGGCATTTTTTTAGGCCGAAGGGCAAGTCGCCGCCCTCCGCCTCAAAGTCG
>JAGBOM010000337.1 GCA_017633865.1 Opitutales bacterium | reverse complement strand
CGTCCGGGCCCGCCGCGCTCTCGCGCGCGAAGGCGTTGAACTTTATTTTGGGCTCGGTGCCGCTTGCCCTAATCGCGAAAGAATAGCCGTTCGCAAGCTTATAGAAGAAGAACTTTTCCTTTGTTATGGGCTTTCCGTCGGCGTCCGCGATTTTATCCTTGTTGAAATTCATCACGCTTTCAACCTTCACGCCGCAGACGCTTTCAAGCGGCTTTTCCTCCAAAGAGGACAGGAAGTTTTTGATGTACTGCGCCCCGCTTGCGCCCTCCTTATAAATGCTTTTCAGGTCTTCGAGGCAGTAGCCGTTTTTAAGGTAGATTTCGTCGAGATATTCGTCGATGGACTTGCCCTCGGCCTTGAGGCTCGCGAACATTTCGCTAAACATGATTACGGCCGCGTTGGCGTCTTTGTCGCGGACGGAGTCGGTGCCCAAGAATCCGTAGCTTTCCTCGCCGCCGAAAACGAAGAACGTGGAATGTTTCTGCAAAAGTTCCGCCTTCTTGGCGTAGGGCAAGCCCCAGTAGTCGAGCCCGGGAACGGCCTTCATCAAGGCCTCCTGGTAGTCTTTCAGCTTCGCGCCAATCCACTTAAAGCCCGTGAGGGTGTTTATAACCTTGAGCCCGTAGGAGCGCGCAACGGCGTCCTGAAGCGGGGTTGTAACAAAGGTTTTTATTACGGCGCAGTCCTTCGGCGATTTTATAAGGCCTGTTTTTATCATGGCGCGTATGCGGTAGTCCATCAAAAGCGCGCCTATCATGTTGCCCGTAAGGAGGCGGTATTCGCCGTTTTTGGCGCGGAAGGCGACGCCCATTCTGTCGGCGTCGGGGTCTGTAGCCACAAGGCACTCCGCGCCGCTTTTTTTCATGAGCTCTATGCCGCGCGAGAGCGTTTCGGGGTATTCGGGGTTGGGCTGTTTTACGGTGGGGAAGCGCGGGTCCATCTTCATTTGCGACTCCTCCAAAATCGGGTCGAGCCCGAAGTAGCGCATAATTTCGGGGCACAAAACCGCCCCCGTGCCGTGGACGGGCGTAAAGACGATTTTGGGCTTGTTGTGCTCCATTACGGACTTGTCTATGACGCAGTCGGCAATGCTTTTTATGTAGGACTGCTCCAAAGATTTTTCCACGGTTTTTACGCCGCTTAGGTCTATCTTCAAATATTTTTTTACGTCGGCCCACTTGGCGGAGTTTACGCACTCGGTAATGCCGCCCGAGTGAGGCGCCGACGCCTGCGCGCCGTCCGAAAAATAAACCTTGTAGCCGTTGTCGCAGGCGGGGTTGTGGCTTGCGGTTATCACGATTCCCGCCGTCGATTTAGACTTTATAACGCTGTACGAAAGCTGCGGCGTGGAGCGGGGCCCGTCGAATATCATAACGTCTCCGCCCATTTGAGCCCACACCGAAGCCGCAAGCTCGCAAAAGTGCCTCGAGAAATGGCGGACGTCGTGGGCGATTACAAGGCCGGGCCTGCCCAAATTGTTTTCGTCGCACCATTTTTTGCAGTAGTTGAAAAGCCCGAAAGTGGCCTTTGCCACGTTAAAGTCGTTCATATTGTTCGAGCCCACGGCGGCGTGCTCGGGCGTGCCGAGCTCCGAAACCGCGCCCGTTTCGCTCTTGGCGCAAACCTTGCCTATCGTTCTGCCGCGCATGCCCGCCGTGGCGAATTCGAGGTTTTTAAAGAACCTGTCGTTAAGCTCGCCAAACTCGCCTTTT
>JAGBOM010000043.1 GCA_017633865.1 Opitutales bacterium | reverse complement strand
TAATAAAATCTTGAATGTTATAAAAAAAGAACGCGGGGCTTGTCAAGGCTTCTGGGCGCGGGGCTTGACAAATCGGCGCGAACGCCCTTATCCTGTTTTTTATGGGCGGGCGTTTTTCCAATGCTTTCAGGCGCGCGGATTCGGGCATTGCGCCGTTTCCGAAGGGCGCGTTCGTCCTTTGCGGGGAGGTCTCGCGCGCGGAGTTCGCGCGGGGGTATCTGGTTTGGGCGTTTATCCTCGCGCTTGCGGGCGCGGGCGCGTACAGAATTTTAACGCATTTTTGCGGGTTTGAAGGCGGATACGATTCGCGCAGGGCGCTTTTTGCGCTGTTTTTAACTCCCGCGTTTACGCTGCTATTTTCGGGCGAGATTAAGCGGCTGAGAAGCCTCGGGCTTCCCGCGGCGCTTGCGCTTCTTAATTTTTACCCGTTTTATTGGGGCGCGGCGCTTTTGGCCGCGGCGCTCGCGCTTCTGCCTCAAAACAAACGAACTCACAACGTGAAATAGTCTAATTAAAAATTGAAAGAATAAATAGCCTTATAAAAAAAGAAAATAAAACCGGTCGGAGTTCGTTGGCTTTGGCGAGCGATTTTGGATGCAGAACAAGGAGCAAGGAATAAAAAAGCTCGGAATAGAATTAAAAATTCATTCCGAGCTTTTTTTGACGAAGCGACACAGTTATGCGCCAAAAGCGCGAAGCCAAAAAAGCGGTTGCCTAAACCTATTTGGGGAGAAAATAATTCCTCTGCTTTTCGGAAATTTCGAGGCCGACTTTTTCCATAACCATCATCATGTCCTCCCAGACCATGCGCTTTTTTTCGGGGCTTGCGTACTGCAATAAAAACGACGGGTGGTAGGTTATCATCAAGTCCGTTCCGTTAAATTCGCGCCATCGCCCGCGGATGGCGGCCATTTTGCGCTTGGGATCCGCGCCCAAAAGCCCGTTTACAGCAGTCATGCCGAGAGCCACTACAACTTTCGGTTTAACGATTTCTATCTGCGCTTTCAGGTAGGGCAGGCAGTAGGCCATTTCTTCGGGCGTGGGCGGGCGGTTGCCCGTTCTTGTGGGAAGCTCGGGGCGCCAGTTCATGATGTTGCCTATGTAAACGTCCTCCCTTTTTAGCCCCATGGCCGCTATTATTTTTGTAAGCAGCTGGCCGGCCTTGCCGACAAAGGGCTCGCCCTGCGTTTCTTCGTCGGCGCCCGGAGCCTCGCCGCAGAAGAAGATTTCGGCGTCCAAAGAGCCGACTCCGAACACGACCTTTTTGCCCTTGTGCAGGTGCTCGTTGCAGACGGGGTCGTTAAGGACGATTTCGCGAAGGGCGCTCCAGCGCGCGGCCTTGTCGCCTTTGGGAAGCGAAAAGGGCTTGGGCGGCGGGATTGCCGCAACGGAAAACCCCTCGCCCGAAAGCGACGCGGTTTTAGGGGCCGAGGCCTCTTTCTTTTCGATTTTTGACAAGTCGAACTCTATTTTTTTCGCGAATTTTACAACGTCGGGCGTTTCGACG
>JAGBOM010000336.1 GCA_017633865.1 Opitutales bacterium | reverse complement strand
TGGAATGAATGTAAATTCTATTCCAAGCTTTTTTGTTCCTCGCGCCTGCTTCCGCATCCAAAATCGCTCGCCAAAACAAGAGCAAGCCCTTGACCCCCGGAATCTCTTGTGTTGCTTCGGCGCGGAGCCCCGCGCCTCCTGTCTAAAGTCGCATTGAATTTCGTTCAATAGCTCATTCTAAAAAAATACTCTTATAAAAAATAAGAAAAACAAAATCGTTCTGAGTTCGTTGGTTTTGAGACAGAGAAAACCCTTCATGAAGCAGATTTCAAAAACCGTTGTGAGCCGTTTAGGCGCATTGATTTTGGATGCAGAAGCAGGCGCGAGAGCAAAAAAAGCTCGGAATAGAATTTACATTCATTCCAAGCTTTTTTTGCCGAAGCAACGAACTTCTGCGCCAAAATCAATCGCCTAAACAAGGGTTTGGCTCAACCCAAGCACAGCCGAGACTATGCCCAGCGCAACCAAAAACACCAAAATAAACGCGCTTAAAAGCGCGAACGACGAAAGCGATGTTATCGCAAACTTTACGTTGGCCGAAAGCGTTTCCATATGGATTTGCTTTACCTCCCTAAAGCATTCGGACAGGTCGCCGGTTCGGTCGCCCACGGAGACGATGTCGATGTCGTCGTCGGCAAGCAAGGCGAATTTTTTCAGGGTTTGCGAGACGGCCGCGCCGTCGTTAACCGCGGTTCGGCACTGGGCGAAGCGTATTTTTATATCCGTATTTTTTATGGATTTTTCGGCGAGCTTCAAAGTTTCCGTCATATTTACGCCCGAAACGAGCAATGTGGAAATCAGGTTTGAAAATCTGGCGATGTCGGAATCAAGGGCGATTTTGCCGGCAAGCGGGATTTTCAGCAAAAGCCTGTCCGTAAAAAGCCTGCCCTGCGGCGTTTGGCGCAGCCTGTAAACTGCGGCTACCGCGGCGGCGGACAAGGCCGCGATAATCGGCCCGCCCTTCAGCATAAAGCCGCCCAAGCCCATGAGGATTTTTACGGGCAGGCTCATTTCGCCGCCCAAGCTCTGCATCATAGACTCTATCTGCGGCAAAAGCACGAACAAAAATAGCATAACGACAATAAACGCCACCGTAAAGAGCACCGCAGGGTATATGAGCGCGGACAGGATTTGCTTTCTTAGAGCGCGCTTATTTTCGAGGTATTCTATTATGTTTTCAAAAACGGGAACGAGGTTTGCGGTGCTTTCGCCCGCCTCGACAAGGTGGCAGAGGCTCTTTTCAAAAATTTTCGGAAAATCCGCCATTGCCTGCGCGAGATTGCGCCCCTCGCTGAGGCTTTTATACATGCTGCGGGCGAGAGAGGCCATATTTTTATTGAGAGACCTGCCGCTTAGGCCGCGCAGGGCGTCGCCCACGGGCGTGCCGGACTTGCATAGCCTGTGGATTTTTTTGAAGAACATAAGCGCGGTTTTTTCGCCGCCCTTAACTTGGGCGGATGAGGCTTCGGGCTTTTTGGGCTCGGAGATTTTGGAGTCGTCTGCCGACACGCTTATTACGCGAAGCCCGCCCGCGCCGACGATGCGCATGGCCGCGCGCCTGTCGGCGGCCTCGACGCTGCCGGACGAGATTTTCCCCGATTTATCCGCGGCTTTGTATAAAAATTTAGGCATTTAAGTTTTAGCGCGTTTCGGAGTTTATGGCGGCGTAGGGCATAATTTCCTCCAAGCCCGTCCTGCCGAGCTTCAGA
Source organism: Opitutales bacterium (assembly GCA_017633865.1). Classification (GTDB taxonomy): domain Bacteria; phylum Verrucomicrobiota; class Verrucomicrobiia; order Opitutales; family Intestinicryptomonadaceae; genus Intestinicryptomonas. Next base: position 5,965 of record JAGBOM010000336.1, on the reverse strand, counting down.
AGCTACCAGCCGCATTTTTGGAGGGTTCTCATTCCGTATTTTTCGGCGATAAGCCTGATTTCCGCCGCCGTTTTTCTGTGGAGGACCGCCTCTTTAAGCTCGTCGGAGGCGAGTATTATTTCAAAGATTCCGAGGCGCCCGCGGTAGCCCGCGCCGCGGCAGTGCTGGCAGCCGACGGGTTTGCAGATGCCCGAAAGGTCGCTTTTTATTTCGGACGGGTCGATGTTTAAAGACTTTATGCAAGATGCCAGGTATTCGGCGTCGAGGTTCGCGCGGGTCTTGCAGAAGCAAAGCTTTCTGACGAGGCGCTGCGCCATCACCATTTCTATGCTAGACGAGATAAGGAAGGGCTCGATGTCCATATCGATAAGCCTTGCGAAGGCTCCCGCGGCGTCGTTTGTGTGGAGGGTGCTGAGCACCAGGTGGCCGGTAAGCGAGGCGCGGATTGCGATGTCGGCGGTTTCGCGGTCGCGGATTTCGCCTATCATGATTACGTCGGGGTCCTGGCGCAAAACGGAGCGCAATACAGACGAGAACGTAAGGCCGATTTCGGGGTGGACCTGCGTCTGGTTCACGCCCTCCACTTCGTACTCGACGGGGTCTTCCACGGTGATAATCCTGATTTTAGGCGAGCGCAGTTTGCGGATGAAGGCCGTAAGCGTGGTCGATTTGCCCGAGCCCGTCGGCCCCGTTACGAGTATGATGCCGTGCGGGCGCGCGAGCGGCTTTGAGACTTTTTCGATGTCGTCGGGCAAAAAGCCCAAGTCTTCGATGCCCACGGGCTGGGTTTTTTTGCTCAAAAGCCTGAGCGAAACGCTTTCGCCGTACATGGTGGGAAGCGACGAAATTCTTATGTCGATTTCCTCTCCGCTTTTCATCGTAAAGCCTATGCGGCCGTCCTGCGGGCGGCGGCGCTCGGAGATGTTTAGCCGCGCCATAATTTTAATTCTTGAGATTATGGCGTCTTTAAACTTTAAAAGATTGTCGGGCACGCGCACGGGCACGAGGCTGCCGTCGATGCGGTATCTGATGTTTAGCGACTCGCTTTGCGGCTCGATATGGATGTCGGTTGCGCGGTCCGACATCGCCCTCGAAATTATCTCGTTTACGAATTTTATTATCGCGGCGTTTTCGTCCTCCTCGACATTGTCGGCGTCGTCGTAGGCGAAGGAGTCGTCCGCGCCGGAAGATAGGCTGTCGGCGCCCACGCCGAATTTTTCCGCGATGGCCTCCGATATTTTCACGGCGGGGGCGAGAACCCATTTCGGGGTTTTGCCCGATACGGCCTTAATCCACTTTGCCATGTCGGCGTCGGGCGGAAGCGCGACGGCTAGGGAAACGCTCGAAGAATCCGCGCCAAGCGGCAGGCACTGGTATTCGTTTATGACTTTTATGGGGATTATTTTTTGCGCGTCGGCGGCGGCCTTGAAATCGGGGGCGCATTCGAGCCCGCTCATCTCGGCGAGGCGCTCCATAAGCTCGGTTTCGCTCAAGCCGCTTTTTTCAAGAAGGGCAAGCGGCCTTGCGGGAGCCTCCATAAGGCGCAACTCGCCCCTCGCGGGCTCGGTCAAATTTAGAAAGTCCAAAACGCGCTCGAAAATGTCGCCGTTATTTGCTGAATTTTGCATTGTAAAAAAATTATCTGCCGTTGCGGTTTTCGGAATCGGCGCGCGCCTCCCTCGCCTTCTTTGCGGCGATTTCCCTGTCTATGCCCTTGAGCGCGTTTTGCAAGAACTCCCTGCGCTTTTCGGGCGGAAGGTTTATAAACCTTTGCATGGGGTTCCCGCCCCTGCCGCGGCGCGGCTGCGGCTGCGCGGGGCTTTTTAGGGGGTCGCGCTCCTTCAAAAAAATCGGGTATTGCTGGGAGTCTATCGAGACGTTTAAAGCCCCCGTTTGCTCGTCGTACGAATTTATGGTGCAGCCGAGCTTTGTTTCTCCGACAGCCATCCATTCGGACTTTTTCAGCTTTTCGTCGCTGATGCTGAAAAACCATTTGCCGTTAAGGCACACCGCGCTTTGAAGCTTTACGCTCGATATTTGCATGGACTCCGCAGGCTTGCCCGCGCCCGCAAGCCCCGCCGCCGCTCCGCCGAACGGGCTGTTCATTTTTAGCGACTCAAGCAAGGCGTCGTCGCCGCCCGAGGGCGCGGGGGACGCGGGGTTGCGGCTTGCGGAAGGGGAAAGCCCGCCCTCGCGCGATTCTTGAACTCCCGCTTCTAATCGGCCTGCGTTAAAGGGCGCGGAAAAGTTTTGCGCGGCTTCCGCGGGCGCGGACTGCGCGGCGCGGGGTTGCCGATTCGCGGGCGCGGCGGGCGCAAAAGGCTCGGCCTGCGCGGGCAAAAGCGCGGGCAAAAGCGCGATTAAAAGGCTTAAAAAGATTCTATTCACGGCGAATTAGTTTTTGTTGTCTTTTAGATTTTTTGCGGAGTCGGCCCTGCCCGCGTTTTGCGAAGGCTCGGCGGAGTCGCCCCCCGATTTTTCAGCGGGATTATCATCGGGGGCGGCCTTTTCCCTTTCTTCGTAAAGCCTTTTGCCCTCGTCAAGCTCTTGCTGCAGCATTCCGTAAACCGTTTTGTGCTCGGGGGGCATAATGAGGCTCCACGGGCGCTGCCACAGGCGGTTGTAGAAGCGGTTTTTCTCAAAGTCGGTTTCCTTTTCGGAGATGGACTCCCTCGAGTAGAAGCGGCCGTCCTCGAAGAAGTCCAGAACCTCCGCGCCGATTGCGGAGGCGGCTATGGCCTTGTCTTTCATAACTTCGCTCGCCTTCGAGCTTTTTATGACTGTCGGGCGGATGAAGATAATAAGCTCGCGGCGGGTTATTTCGCTGCTTGAGGGGGAGAAGAGGCTCCCGATAAGCGGGAGGTCGCCCAAGAGCCACACCTTGCCGTCCTTGTCGTTTACGTCTACCTGCTGGAGGCCGGCAAGCACGATTGTTTCGCCGCTTTGCACGCTTATGAAGCTTTCGGCCTCGCGCGAGCCTATTATGGGCTGCTGGTTTAAGTCTATTGTTGTGTAGTCTATAATAGTTTCCACCTTCTGGCTGATTTCAACCTGCACGGCGCCGTTTTCGCCTATGCGCGGCAAGACTTTAAGCTCTATGCCTATGTTCTGGTACGATACGGAGCTTCGGGTAGCCCCCGGGTTTATGAGGTCGGAAGTCGAGCTTGAAATTATCGGGTATTTTTGGCCGACGTTTATAAACGCCTCCTTGTTGTGCGAGGTCGTTATGCTCGGCGACGACAAAACCTTAACGTTTGTGTTTTCCTGCGCGATGTTAAACACCGCCGAAAATCCGTCCTGGTTCGCGGCCACGGAGAACGCCGGATTCGTGTTCGAGGAAAGCGAATAGGTGGAGGTTTTGCCCGAGAAAAGCCCGGGGGCGCTCGGCCATTCGCTGTCCGCCCCCTGCGCCCCGAACGCGAGCCCGAAGGTGCTCAAGCCCGACACCTGCTTGTCGGCAAGGGCGACTTCCGTGATTATCACGTCAATCTTTACCTGGTAAAGCTGAATGTCGAGCTTGGAGATTAGGGCTTTGACCTGCAAAATGTCGGAGGGCGTTCCGTAGATTACGATGGAGTTGCTCCACTCGTCGGCGGTGGCGGTTACGTACTCGCTAAACTGCATTCCCGAGTCCGTATCGCGCGAGGCGGCGGGCTGCGAGGCGGGCTTTGCGGAGGCTTGGGCGTTTTTGTTCGCGTTCTGGCCCGCGTTCTGACCCGAGGCCTGCGTCGCGGCGCGGGTTGCGGAGTTTTGCTTGCTCTTGGAGGCGGAGGCGTTCTTGGCGGCCTGCTGCTGGCCCGTAATTACGCTTGTCAAAACCTGCACGACGTCCTTTGCGTCGCCGTGCTTTATGTAGACTACGTCGCTTTTTAAAAGCGGCTCCGCGGCGATGTCCAAGCCCTCTACTATCTTTTTGATGAAGGGCAGGTTCCCCTTTTGCGTAAACACGATTATCTGGTTGGTGCGCGCGTCGACGTCTATTGTGGTGTTTTCAAAATAGCGCTTTAAAATGTCGCTTTGCATTGCGGCAAGGCGCAGCTTCATGTCTTCCGCCGACACGTTTTTAAGCTGGATAAAGCCTACGTCCTCGCGGATTTGCGCGGGGCGGTCGAGCTGCTCCAAAAGAAGCTCCACCCGCTGGAGGTTGGCGAGGGTGTCGGTTATTAAAATCGAGTTGCTTCTCGGGAAGAGCTCGGCGGAGGCGACCTTGGCGGAGCTTAAAAAGGGCTTCAGCCTGTCGTTTAGCTTTTCAAGCGGCATATATTGAAGCTCGAAAAGCTTGGTGTAAAAATTCAGGCTCACGGGGAGGTCGGAGGGCTTGCCCATTATAAACTGCGGAGCCTGCGTGTTTACGGCGTCGCTTGGCACGGCCTTGAGGTATTTTTCGCCGAGGGGGATTATCGCTATGCCGTTTAGGCTTAACAAAGACTCGAACGCGCTTACGGCCTCCTCGCGCGGCATTTTTGTTTTTGTGGCGAAGTTGATTTTTGAATTGGGCAGGTTGGAGTTCTGAAGAATTATCTTTCCCGACAAGACTTCGAGAATTTTTATGACCTGCACGGGCGATTCGTCCACAAAATAGAAGGGGCCCTGCAAATCCGCGTCCGCGTCTTTATTGCCCGAAGCCGCTGGCGGGGGCGTTACGCCCTGCGCGGCGATAAGGGAGTTGAAGCCGCCGTTTGGCTGTATATACGCTCCGTTTGGCGCGCGCTGGGGAAACCCGCCCTGCCCCTGCCTAAAATCTGGAGGCGTCGGGAATGCTCCGTTTTCGCCGCGCCGGCCAAAACGCGGAAATCTTCTGCGCCAGCTTTGCCTGCCCTGCTGGCCGTCGGCTTCGGAGCCGCCGAAAGCCTCGGAGGGGGCTCCGTCGATTTGGCCTGCGGGAGCGTTTTGCGCGGCGGAACGCCCGGCGGGCTGAGTCTGCGGCGCGGCTGAGGGCTCGGGTTGAGGCGCCGCGGCGTTTTGCGGGTTAGCCGCGCCTTGCGCCTGCGCGGCGGGGGGTTGAATATCGCTTTGGGCTTGCGCCGAAGTCGCCTCGGGCGTTGCCGCGGAAGCGGCGGGAGCGGGATCCGCTGCGGGGGCGTTGCCCGCCTGCATGGCCTCCTGCGCGAAGGCGAGCTGAGCCGTTAAAAACAGAGCCAATAAAGGACGCAAATTTTTCATTTTTATTTTTGTTGTGAAAAGTTGAAGGAATAAATTTTGTAGCGGGCGTTTACCCTGCCCTTGCCGTCGGAAACGAGCGAAGCCTCCTTCACGACCGCGTAGGGCTCGAGCTCTTTCAGATTTTTTTCAAACATAATTATGCCGCCGAGCGTCGCGTGCGGGGCGGAAAAGCGCAGAACGCTTGCCGATATTTTGCCGCTTTTTATGTTTTCGGAGGCCGAGGGCAGGCTTGTCTCGTACTGCAGATAGCTTCTTTTTGCGCAGTCCTCCACGAGGTTTTGAAGGTCTCGAATCGATATGCTTTGCGAGGCGTCGACGCTGTTTTGCGCGGCCTCGAGCTTTTGGGATACCTCCCCTTCCTGCGACACTGCAAGCCGCGCCGCCGAGAGCCTCGAGCCCGCCTCCAAAATCGCCTCGTCAACCTCCCCGCTTGCGGACGACAGGTTCGCGAGCCAAATCAGCGCCGCCGCGAGCATAAGCGCCGCGAACATAAACCTCTCGCGCCGCGTGCGCGAGCCCCAAAAATTTTTCGCTTTATGAAAGAAAGAGGGCATATTAGTTTTTAAAGCTTATTAGAATTTCAAACTGGGCGTTGCCCGACTTCGAGCTCGGGATGTTCGCCTTTACCGAGCGAACCTGAGGCAGCGCCGCCAAAGCCTCCTCAAAGCGGCCGACCGAGCCCGCGCTTTCGGCCTTGCCCGATACGCGAAGCTCGTTTGGGGCGGAAAACACAGTTTTTGTAATTTAGATGTCGCGGCTTCTAACCCCGTTTGACAGAGCCAGAAGCTTAACGTTCATCATG
>JAGBOM010000335.1 GCA_017633865.1 Opitutales bacterium | reverse complement strand
CATCCTCGCGGGTGTAGCCGAACATCTTTTGCCTAAGCAGGAGGTTTTCGCCCACGCTGGGCGCGGACACGCTTTCAAAAATGCCCGGGAGCTCTATGCGGTTTTCCTGAACCCAGCGGCGGTAGGGCTTGGCGCGGGCGAGAATCGTCTTTATTTCGGTGTCCTTTAATATTCTGCCCTTTCGGGTGTCTATATAAATAATCTCGCCGGGGCGGAGCCTGCCGTGGGAGGCCACGTCGGAGGCGGGAATGTCGAGAACCCCCGCCTCGGAGGCGAGCACGAAAACCCCGCTTTTTGTGAGTGTGTAGCGCGCCGGCCTTAAGCCGTTGCGGTCGAGCATGGCGCCCGCCTCTACGCCGTTTGTAAAGGCGAGCGCGGCGGGGCCGTCCCACGGCTCGCAGACGCCGGAGTGGTATTCGAAGAATCCATGAATGTCCTTGCTTATATGAAAATGCCTGCCCCACGCCTGCGGGACGAGCATAAGCATTGTGTGCGCCAAAGATCGCCCCGCCTGGTGGTAAAATTCGGCGGCGTTGTCAAGAGAGGCGGAGTCGCTCTGGCGCGGGCGGATTATCGGGAGCGTCTTTTTGATGTCGTCGCCGAAAAGCGGGCTTGAAAAATGCTCCTGGCGCATGCGCATCTGGTTTATGTTGCCGCGCAGGGTGTTGATTTCGCCGTTGTGCGCCAAATACCTGAAGGGCTGGGCGAGCGGCCATGTCGGGAAGGTGTTTGTGCTGTAGCGCTGGTGGATTAGCGCGACCGCGCTTTTGAAGGACTCGTCGCTTATGTCGGTGTAAAAGCGCTTCAGCTGCGGGGCGTTCAAAAGCCCCTTGTAAACGATTGTGCGCGAGGAGAAGCTGCAAATGTAAACGTCGTCGCGGCCTCCGAGCTCGGCCTCGGCCATGTTTTCGACGCGGCGGCGCAAAATGTAAAGGGCGCGCTCCATCTTGTCAAAGTCGAGCCCGCTTTTCGACACGAAAACCTGCGCGATTTTCGGGCAGGTGTTTAGCGCGATTGCGCCTATCGCGCCCTTGTCGACGGGGACGTTTCTAAAGCCCAAAACCTCGAAGCCCTCCTCGCGGCAGCAAAGCCTGAAAATCTCCAAGAACCTGTCCGCCACGGCCTCGTCCTGCGGCATGAAAACCATGGCCGCCGCGTACTCGCCGAGGGGCGGGAGCTCGAAAGGCAGAACTTTTCTAAAAAATTCGTCCGGAATCTGCGTGAGTATGCCCGCGCCGTCGCCCGTCTGTGAGTCGCCGCCGACGGCGCCCCTGTGCAAAAGCCTGTCCAAAACTTTTACGCCGTCCAAAACGATTTTGTGGCTTGCCGAACCGTTGATATCGACAATAAGGCCGACGCCGCAAGCGTCGTGCTCGTTTATGGGGTCGTACATTCCCTGCGCGGGAGGATAGTTGTTTCTTGTATTGATTTGCATAATTTTTTACCGTTGCAACAAAATAAGCATTTTGCGTGCCAGTTCGCCGCCAATTTTGTATTTTATTTATAACTTACTTTTTATAAGCTAATTAAAATCTTGCTCCCGCCCCGCCCCGCAAAGCTCGAATTGCGCAAAAGCGTAAAAACGACAAAATTGTCGCCCGCAAAATTGTACGAACTACAAATTTGTCGTTTTGCGCCGCCCGACCAAAATATCCGCTCCGCCCACCCCAAAAAATTCCCGCCGAAAAGCGAATAAAGCCCGCCCGCAAATTCAATGCGGCGCGATATTTGAGCTCTCTTGCGCTTTTCCGCGCCCGCCTTACTGCGGCATATTTACGGGCTTGGCTTTGCAAGCACCGCCTGCCCTGCCTAAAATATGGGCATTTTTTGCGCCATACAATTTTGCCCGCGCATTAGATATGCCGAAAAATCCCTTTATTTTAGGGCTTTCTCGGCTAATTTTTTGTTTTGAAAGAAAAGGTTGTCGCAGTATTTGCGTTCGGCCATTTTGCCAAAACGACAAATTTGTAGTTCGAGGGTTTTTAGGCGGCTACAAAAATGTGAGCGGTGCAAAAATCTTAAAGCCGCAAATTAGCCATGCAAAAAAATCCGCATAAAAAATCCTTATAGTATATAAAAGGGCGGCGCTTCCGCATAAAAAATTTTTCGGGAAATTTTCACCCGCGCAAAAAACTGGCACGAAACGTGCATATAGATTTTTGTCCAACAAAAAAACGATGAAACTCATAATTGCATACATCAAGCCCGAACAACTCGGAGACGTAAAGCGCGAGCTTTTCAAGAACGAGATTTTCAGGCTGTCAGTCACAAACGCGCTCGGTTGCGGAAGGCAAAAGGGTTATAGCGAGAACTATCGCGGCAACGTAAGGGAAGTCAACCTCCTGAAAAAAGTCCGCCTTGAAATCGCCGTCAACGACGAATTTCTCGACAGGACTATCGACGCCGTAATCCAGGGCGCTAAAACCGACCATATCGGCGACGGCAAAATATTCGTCCTGGACATCGAACAATGCATACGCGTCCGCACCCGCGAAACCGGCAGAGACGCAATCGGATAATTAAAGGAATTTTTATGGGAAAGACAATTTTTACTCTTGCGGCAATGCTCGCGGCCCCCTGCGCTTTCGCGGAGGGCCCCGCCAAGGTATCGGCCGAAATGTTCACAGTCAACAACCTCTGGATTTTGCTTGGCGCGGTTTTGGTTTTCGCGATGCACCCGGGGTTCGCCCTTGTTGAAACGGGGCTTTGCCGCGCAAAAAACAGCGTAAACATTTTGGCGAAGAACGTTTTGACAGTCGCGATAGGCCTTCTTACATACTCGGCGATAGGCTTTAGCCTTATGTACCCGCGCGACAGCTGGCTATTGAACGGATTTTTGGGCTTTGCGGGCTTCGGCGTGGCAAGCCCCGAAGGCGCGGCGGGCGCGATTGCCTACAACGGCGGCAACTACGCCTACTGGACGGATTTCATCTTCCAGGGAATGTTCGCGGCTACGAGCGTCACGATAGTTTCGGGCGCGGTCGCCGAAAGAATCAAGTTCGGCTCGTACCTGATTTTCGCGGTGATTTACGCGGCGCTTGGCTACACTATTATAGGCTCGTGGGGCTGGGGCGGAGGCTGGCTTTCAAAGCTCGGCTTTTACGACCTTGCAGGCTCCACTTTCGTCCACTCCGTAGGCGGCTGGGCGGCTCTTGTGGGCGCGATTATGGTAGGCCCCAGAATGGGCAAGTACGTAAACGGCAAGGCCCACGCCATTCCCGGCAGCAACTTGGGATTTGCGACGCTTGGCGTATTCCTGCTTTGGTTCGGCTGGTTCGGGTTTAACGGGGCAAGCGTGTTTAGCGCGGACCCCGTAGCGGTTGCCTACGTATTTACAACAACCGCCCTTTCCGCTGCGGCGGGGCTCGTGGCGGCGATGGCGACATCATGGCTTGTGCAGGGCAAGCCCGACCTTTCGATGATACTAAACGGCTGCCTTGCGGGGCTTGTGGGCATAACGGCGTCGGCGGACTGCGTTTCGATTCCCTCGTCAATCGCCATAGGCCTTATTTCGGGCGTGGTAGTTGTGCTTTCGGTTTACTTTTTCGACAAGCTCCAAATCGACGACCCCGTGGGCGCTCTTTCCGTCCACCTTGTATGCGGCGTGTGGGGCACTCTGGCGGTCGGCATATTCTCGCCCGCGCACAGGATTCTGCCGCAGATAGTCGGAATTTTGGCGGTCGCCGCCGCGAGCCTAAGCGCAAGCTTTGCGATATTTTACGCGCTAAAGCGCACCGCCGGGCTTAGAGTCGGCAGAAACGAGGAGCTCAAGGGCCTCGATATCTCCGAGCACGCTATGGAGGCATACAGCGGATTCCAGATATTTTCAAACGAATAACAAACCTTTAACAATTAGATAGGAAAAAAATCATGAATATAAGAAAGACCACTCTGGCGGAAATCGCCAACACCCCCCTGCCCTCCGCCGACCGCGCCGAGCCCGGACGCTTCGTGGAAGACTACGGAATCGACGTTTTCGGAGTAAAGACAATGTCCGAATACCTGCCGAAGCCCGTATTTAAGAAGCTTTTGGGCACAATCAATAGCGGCAACGCCATAGACTCCTCCATAGCAGACGACGTCGCCCACGCCATGAAAAGCTGGGCGATTTCAAGGGGCGCGACCCACTACACGCACTGGTTTATGCCCCTTACGGGCGCAAGCGCCGAAAAGCACGACTCCTTCATCGAGCCCGTCGGCGGCGGCGAGGTCATAGCGAGATTTTCGGGCAAGAACCTGATTATGGGCGAGCCCGACGCCTCGAGCTTCCCGTCGGGCGGCCTGCGCTCCACCGCCGAAGCCCGCGGCTACACCGCCTGGGACCCGACCTCGCCCGCCTTCATCAAGCGCGAAAACGGAGTCGCGACCCTCTACATTCCGACCGCCTTCTGCTCCTACACGGGCGAGGCGCTCGACAAAAAGACGCCGCTTTTGCGCTCCATGCAGGCTCTCTGCGCGCAGGCCACCCGCCTAATGAGGTGCTTCGGCAAGCCCGACGCGGGAAGAGCCGTTGTCACCCTCGGCGCGGAGCAGGAATACTTTTTAATCGACAAGCGCCTGTACGTTCTGCGCCCCGATTTGATGCAGACAGGCCGCACGCTTTTCGGCGCGCCCCCGCAAAGGCACCAGCAGCTTGAAGACCACTACTTCGGCGCGATTAAGCCCAGAATTTTGACATTCATGAGCGAGCTCGACCGCGAGCTGTGGAGGCTCGGAATACCCGCAAAAACCCGCCACAACGAAGTCGCCCCCGCGCAGTTTGAAATCGCCCCGATGTTCGAGGAGCTCAATCTGGCCGTCGACCACAACATGCTGATTATGGACGCTCTAAAGCGCATAGCCGACAAAAACGGCTTCGCCTGCCTCCTGCACGACAAGCCCTTTAACGGCGTAAACGGCTCGGGCAAGCACAACAACTGGTCGATTTCAGTGGGCGACACAAACCTCCTAAACCCCGGCGACGACCCGCACCAAAACGCGATTTTCCTGACCTCCCTCTGCGCCGTTATCGAGGCCGTCGACAGGCACGCCGACCTTCTGCGCGCCGCGATTGCCGGGGCGGGCAACGACCACCGCCTTGGAGCAAACGAGGCGCCGCCCGCGATAATCTCGATGTACCTCGGCGAGCAGCTCGCCGACATCGTCGAGCAAATCGAGCGCGGCGGGGCGACCTCCAGCAAGCACGGCAAGACGATTAAAATCGGCGCCGACATTCTGCCCGAGCTCCCCTGCGACGCCACCGACAGAAATAGAACCAGCCCCTTCGCCTTTACCGGCAACAAGTTCGAGTTCCGCGCGGCGGGCTCGTCGCAAACCTGCGCAAGCCCGAACATCGTGCTTAATACGGCGGTCGCCGAGGCGTTCGACGAAATCGCCACATACCTCGAATCCCTGCCCAAGAGCGCGAACTTCCACGCGGAGCTGCAAAAGCTTTTGGCTTCCATAATCAAGAAGCACAAGCGCATAATATTTAACGGCAACAACTACAGCGCCGAGTGGAAGAAGGAGGCCGCGGGCAGGGGCCTGCCCAATTTGCGCACAACACCCGAGGCCGTCAAGCCCCTCGCCAAGAAGGAAAACATCGCGCTCTTTGAAAAGTACGGAGTATTCAACGCGGTCGAATTAAAGTCCCGCAGCGAAGTTTTCCTCGAGGAGTACGAGCGCAAAATCGGCATAGAGGCGGGGCTCACACTTAAGCTTGCGCGCACGCACATCGTCCCCGCGGGAGTCGCCTACCTTGAGCGCCTCGGCGCGGCGTCGGCAACGGGGCTTTTAAAGAAAAAGTCCGCCCTCGCGGGCTACGCGGCGCGCGTGGCGGAGCGGGTCGACAGCCTTGTGGCGGCCGCTGACAAGCTCGAGGCCGAAATATCGAAGGGCGGAAGCTGCCCCGCGCTAATAGATGCGATGGGCAAAGTAAGAGCCGTGGCCGACGCGCTTGAAGGCGAAGTCGACAACGACCTCTGGCAGCTCCCCAAGTATTGCGAAATGCTGTTTGTCTACTAATAAAATGAGCGACTCTTTTCTGCAAAAATCGTTCGCCGAAAGGATTGGCGGGGCGAACTACGGCAAGTCCAACGAAATCTACAAGTTCGAAAGGATTAAGCGCGCCAAGCGCGCCGCCGTAGCCGCCAACCCCGGCAAAACCCTCATCGACATGGGCGTCGGCGAGCCCGACGACATGGCCTTCCCCGAGGTCGTAAAAGAGCTCGGGGCGGCCGCCGCCCGGCTTGAAAACAGGGGCTACGCCGACAACGGCTGCGCCGACTTCAAGCGGGCAGTTTCCGCCTACATGAAGTCGACTTTCTCCGTCGAAATAGACGCCGAAAGAGAGGTCGTGCACTCAATGGGCTCGAAGGCGGCGCTAAGCATTCTGCCGAACTGCTTTATAAACCCCGGCGACGTCGCCATCATGACAGTCCCCGGCTACCCGATTTTCGGAACGCACGCAAAGTATCTTGGCGGCGCCGTCTACAACGTCCCGCTCAAAGAGGAGAACGGATTTTTGCCCGAACTAAAAAAAATTCCGGAGGACGTTTGCCGACGCGCAAAAACCATAGTCGTCAACTACCCCAACAACCCGACCGGCGCGAGCGCGACTTTGGAGTTCTTCGAGGAGCTTGTGGATTTCGCGAAGAAAAACGAAATCGTCGTGATTTCCGACGCGGCGTACTCGTCGCTTTCCTTCGACGAAAAGCCGCTTTCGATTTTCCAGATTGACGGCGCAAAAGACGTCGCCCTCGAGCTCCACTCGCTCTCCAAAAGCCACAATATGACGGGCTGGCGAATCGGCTGGGTGTGCGGCAACCCCCTGCTCGTAAAGGCCTACGCCGACGTTAAGGACAACACCGACTCGGGACAGTTTTTGGGCATTCAGTACGCCGCCAAAAAGGCGCTCGAAAGCCCGCAAATCACCCGCCAAATCGCGCAAAAATATTCGCGCAGAATGGATTTGATAATAGACGTTCTAAAATCCGCGGGCTTCTCGCCAAAAAAGCCGAAGGCGGGATTTTTCCTGTATCTAAAAATCCCGAAAAGCGCGCAAAACAAGGACGGCTCCCGCGCGGAGTTTAAAAGCGCGGAGGACTTCTCGAAGTGGATGATTTCAGAGCTTCTAATCAGCACCGTCCCGTGGGACGACGCGGGCGCCTACGCAAGGCTTTCCGCGACATTCGAGGCGCGGGGCTTGGATGCGGAAAAAAGCGTCGCAGAAGAAATCCGCAGGCGCCTGCTCTCGTCAAAATTTGAATTTTAGAAAGTCTTTTATTTTTTTATGAAATTTTCAAAATACCACGCCCTCGGCAACGACTACCTCGTGCTCGACCCCAAAGACTGCCCCGCCTGCCCGCAGGGGGAAGACGTCGTAAAAATATGCCACCGCAACTTCGGCCTCGGCAGCGACGGCATACTCTACGGCCCCGAAAAAAGCGCCAAGGCGGACTTCAAGCTGCGCATACTTAACCCCGACGCAAGCGAGGCGGAAAAAAGCGGCAACGGCCTGCGCATATTCTCCCGCTACCTGTTCGACTCGAAACTCGTCGGGGAAAACCAAACCTTCACGGTCGAAACGCTCGGCGGCGTCGTAAAAAGCACCGTCATGCAAAACGGAAACTTCGTGAAAGTCGGCATGGGGCAAGTCAGCTTCGACTCCGCAAAAATCCCCGTTTGCGGCAAGCCCCGCAAGGTCTTAAACGAGGAGATTGAAATCTTCGGCCAAAAATACCGCTACTGCTGCGCCACAATAGGCAACCCGCACTGCGTCGTTATTCTCGACAAAACGTCGGCCGAAATCGCCCATAAAATCGGCCCCGTCCTCGAGAATATGACCTCCCTCTTCCCTAACCGCACAAACGTGCAGTTCTTGGAGGTTGTCGATAGAAACAATATAAAAATCCAAATCTGGGAGCGCGGGGCGGGCTATACGCTTTCGTCGGGCTCAAGCTCGAGCGCGGCGGCGTGCGTGGCGTACAAGCTCGGCCTGTGCGACGGCGACATTACCGTCCACACCCCCGGCGGCGACATCTTTATAAATATAACGCCCGATTTCTACGTTACAATGGGCGGCTCCGTCACCCCCGTGGGCCGCTACGAAATGTCCGAAGCCGTCCTAAAACAAAAGATTTAAAAAGCCCCCGCCGGCTAAAAAATCCCCTTCCCGCAGCCTGCCGCCCCCTCATAAAAATAGAGGGGCTTTAACGCGGCATGCCCGCGTTCGCGGGCGCGCGAAATCTTTTGCTTTAATAACGCAACAAGTCAAAATCGAATTTTCCCCTTTTAATTTTACATCAAATATGTATTATTAAAGCCCTATGAAAATTCTAAATCTTATTTTTGCTCCACTCATACTGGCATTGTGCGCCTGCACCAGCGTGAGCTATACCGACGCGCGGGCCGAAAACGGAAGCGTGAAACCGAACGCGAAGCAGGTGCTTATCACAAACTACGGCTACTATCTTTTCAACTGCGTGCCTCTTTTCAGCGGCGGCGGCTCGGACGGCTCGTTTAGCCTGTTCAGCAACAATATCAAGCTGGACAAGACTATGAATATCCTGAAAGACGAGTGCGAGCGCTTGGGCGTCAAAAAAGTAAGCGACATCCAGTTCGACGAAAACTCCACATGCTTCTTCAGCTGGGTGGAAGTCATCGGCACGACCTTGGGCATATACTGGTATAAGGACGTCCAGCTTTCCGCTGTTTTGTATTCCGATAAATTTAGCCAAGAATAGGAGGGCAGTATGAAGAAAATTTTGTTTTGTTTGCTTTCGGCATTGGTTTTGTGCGGCTGCGCCACAACGCAAGTCAAAAGTATCGAGCCCGCGCGCGTTTCAGACGCCAAGGCTGTAGTATTTGCGGAAAACTACGGCTACTATCTTTTCGGATGCCTGCCGATTATATGCGGCGACCCGGAGGAGATGAACGACTGCTCTTTGACGCTTTTTGAAGACACCGTAAAAGTGGAAAACAACGCAAAGATGATGGAGCGCGAGGCTAAAAATATCGGCGCGAAGGAAATTGCGGACGTCAAACACCGCACAAACTGGACCGGCAGCTTTTCGCTTTGGATAATCTGGAAGCAGGTTATGAGCAGCAATGCTACCCTGAAGTAGAATATCCTCTTTGCCTTTAAAAACTTTGGCGGCTTCCCGAATAGAAAGCCGCTTTTTTTTTGCGCCCGCGCTCGGTAATCTTCCCGCGAGCCAAGGCCAAACGGCGGCTCGATTATATGCGCGCCGCCGAAAAACGAAAAAACACTTGAAACAACGAGGAGCCGCGCAAAAATTTCTGGCGCAAAAAAAACGCCGAATTGCGGGCTGAAAAAAGCTTTAAATTCGGCGCTTTAAAAATTTTGGGGTGGATAACGGGGCTCGAACCCGTGACCCCCGGAACCACAATCCAGTGCTCTGGCCAACTGAGCTACATCCACCATAAATGAAAGCGTTTATAAAAGGCTGTCGGCCAAAATTTGTCAAGCGAATTTAGCCGAAAAAGTTTTCCGCGCGCAAAGCAAAACGCCCGTTATCCTTAATACACGCATTTCAACCGACGGCTCTATTTTCGCCTTCAAACGCCCTAAAAATGCGAATGTAAAATAAAAAATTCCCGCAAAAAAATTTTTCTTGCCAAAGGTTGCGGAATCCGTAAAAAATAAGACCTTTAAAAAATCGAGCTACGTCCCTATCGTCTAGCCCGGTTAGGACATAAGATTTTCATTCTTACGACCGGGGTTCGAATCCCCGTGGGGACGCCAGCTAAAATTTAATTCGAACGCGTTGAACGTTCGGGATCCAAAAAACCGCCAGGCCTTTAGCCAAGCGGTTTTTTTGCATTTTTGGTGTTCTACGGGGGTTAGAATCCTTTTTGCATTTTTTGGGTGTTTCGAAACAATTTCTAAACATAAATAGGGTCAAAATGAGACAAAAGTGTAGAACACTTTTGAAGCCTAAAAAGTGCGTTTTTAGAGCCTAAAATGCGCTAAAAATTCGACATTTTGATGGCTCCAAATTAGCCTCAAAATGGGGCTGTTTTTCGCATAAACATTGGCAAAAAATCGGTTCTTATCTGCAGTGCCGAATTTAATTCTGGGGGCCAACACGAGAGCGCTTTTTGGAGCCCAAAATGCGCCTAATTTCGGCAATCTGGGAGCCGTTATTTAACCTTGAAACCTTTATCAATTTCCGCAGAGAGATTCTCGAAATTTCCTCCTTCCCGTTCAGCGACGGAATCAACTTTAGGACGTCCGTCGAGAGCGTGTTAAGAAGCGACATCTTAGTTCCGAGGGTTGAAAGCTTTACATTTTTCAGTTTCGCGAACTGCCTAAGGCTCATCCTCTTCCTCTCCATTTCCCTTTTCCATTTCATAATCTTTACGAGGAAATGGCGGCTTCTTTCTTTTTGAGGCGTCGGGGTCTTGTTCTTTATGGCGGAACAGTCGAGGCTGAACGGGCTTGCTATGCGCCATAGGCTTTTGCCGCTCGAGGTGTCTATGCTGAAGCGTATGTTGGTTTTGGGGATTATCTCCGCGAACTCCGGGCTTGGAGTTATTTTCATGGACATGGTTCTTTTCATTCTCGCCTGTTCGGACATGCGGGACAACTTTATCGACTCCACCGCGTCCGCCAAAACTGCCCTTTTCTCGGCGAGAGTAAGACTGTTTTGGACAAGGTCCATGTCCTCGAGCGTGAGAACCATTCGGCTTTGCGGGATTTTGTCCGAAGACTTGGCTATCGCCATCTCTTGGCATATTTCGCCTATCTTGGTCTCGAGAGCCTTGTCTTCGGCGGCGCACTTGGACAGTTCCTTGCGCAGGCGGTCCTTTACTAGATCGTCCTCGCAGACGAGCAGTTCGTCTGTTATGGCATCCTCCCTTTTGCGAAGGCGCTCCCTTTCGGACCTTTTAGCGTTGCAGCTTTTTCGAAGGGATTCCTCATATCTGCCGTCCCGATCTAGAGGATTGATTTTGCCTTTTAAGACATAGCCTATCGCGCTAAACACGACACCCTCGACCGCGTCGGCGGAACAGCTTGCCATCAAGTTCTTAAAGAATCCCCCTATTATAGAAACGACTCCAATTTTTTCGCTATGTAGATTACCATTTCCTTCGTCTCTTCGTTCCCTTGCATGTACAAGTACTCCAGCATTCTTGTTGTGCGCCGCAGAAAGATATTCCGCAAGTCGGCTTTGGCCGGATCCTCTGTCACTTTGCATATAATTTCCACTGCCATTTTCAGTATGTAGTCTAGGTCTTTCTTCATAAATTTTCGGCACCATTCCCTGGAGCCTTTCCTTTCTTTTTTGTAATTCATAGGCGTATTTGTTTTTGTAATATTCGACGCTCTTTTTCAGCGTATTTGCGTTGTTTTCAACATCGCGATTCAAGTCAACGCTGCCGTCGGGATTTAATATTCCGTCCCTAAGCCGGATGGGAGTACCGCCATCGCGGCTAATCTTGATATATTTTTTAGCCTTACCTTCAACGGTTATCCCGGGGCAATTAAGAGCGTTGACGATGTCGGATTTCGAATGGATATTTCCCGATTTAATCTCGTTCATGATTTTCATGCACGCCCAGTTGTACAAGTCATTTTGAGCTTGGTTCCAAGTCTTACTGTGCGAAAACACTCTCGGCTTTGAATTTGGGGGGGTTAGTTCCGGTTTTATCTTGTGAATATAATCCGAGTAAGCTCGCCGCATGGATAGGTCTTTTTTGTGATTATAAAACATGAATTTCCGCCCTTCGAATATTTGAACGACGCGTATGTTTAGTTCGATATCATTGTTCCAATTTTTATGCGCGTACGCGGCCCACGGCGGAATGTTTTCCTCCGGGACGCCGGGAAACATTGTTTTAATCCAAAAATTACTTAGCCATTCATAGAATTTTCTGCCGTTAATATCTTTTATTGGCTTCGGATCCCGAAAAACCATCGTAAATGCGGGTTTCTTGATACCACTTTTTTTCGCAAAATCCTCCATTTGGCGAACACCCTCGGCGTACCCGGCCACGAGTTCGGATGGACGCGGATCGCCATTGCAGTCGATGTCGCCTTCAAGATATTCAAGAGAAACGTCGATGTATTTATCTATCATTGCAGCCCTCCCTCTTTTCATCGATAACCCTTGAAAGTTTCGACAGATTGCAAGAGGCAACGATGAACCTTTGGAATAGCTCCTCAAGTATTATGGGGTTCCCATGCAGTTTGTCGGAATTTAGTCCCTTTGCCAGCTGGTTAATGTTTTTCCCGATGCAGTTTAGCTCATTTATTAATTTTGGATCCGTAGTGTAAATGCGCTGGCGATAGTCGTTGTACGTTTGTCCGGCCTTCTTAATATGGATTAAAATGGCTTTGCGGATAAATTCCGTCTTGGTTTGATTCGCATTTCGGGCTATTTCCGATATCTTTTCCAGCTCATCCTTCGTCACGCGTATGCTCGGCAACGCGTAAGTTTTTCGAGCCTCGTCGGGCTTCCGTCTTTTTATTTTGGCCTGCGTAGCAGGCTTCGGGGGAGTTCCCGAAGAGGGGGGGATACCCCCCTCTTGGCAAGCGTCAAATGCATCGCATTTGTACGCTTGCCTCCCCACGGATTTCATTCCCATTTTACAGCCGTATTGGGGTAGCAGATCGTTCATTATTCGGCCTCCGTCCCGATTTCTTGAGCACTATAAAATTCAAGAACTTCCTCTATAAAGTTAAGCGCGCACTTTATATGAAGGATGTTATCTTTATACGGACACTTATTTTCTAGGTTCTCAAAATAGTCCTTAATTTTGGCTAAAGTATGGCAGGCCTTTTTCGTGTAGATTTCGTCGGAACCGAAGTCTATCATTTTGTCATTAACAGCGTTAAGGGTTCCAAGATTTTGCGCTACCGTTTGATTGGGTTCGGGAACGTCCTCTTTCGGGATGTCCGCGTCTTTTCCATCCCCGAAATTTCCAAACCGGTTTGGAAAT
>JAGBOM010000334.1 GCA_017633865.1 Opitutales bacterium | reverse complement strand
TTTATCGAGGGGCGCCATGCAAGGTTTTCAAAAATCGGCGGCGAGATGATTCCGCACGCCACCGTCGAGACGGCTCTTGCGAAGGCTCTAAAATTAGACTCGGGCGACCTTCCGCAAATCGCGGTGTCGGCGAGGGTGAACGAAGGCAAGGGAGAGTCCCTCGTGCTGATTTCGACGGTGCCGGTGGAGCTCGCGCATGTCAAGGAGGCTCTCAAAAGCGAGGGCATAAGCAACCTCTGGATTCCCAAGCACATAGTAAGGGTCGATAAAATCCCGATTCTCGCAAGCGGAAAGCTTGACCTTAAAAAGCTCGCCGAACTGGCGAAAGAATAAAAACCAACCTCGTAAAATTTATGTTTAAGCTAACGAAAAAAATTTCAGCCGCCGCGCTGGCCGCGGCGTGCTCGCCCCTATTCGCCCAAAGCGCGGGCGTGGCCGACCTCGCGCAGGATATGGAGCTTTTAAAGCGGGAAGTCGGCAGGCTGCGCATTGAAGTGGAGCAGTTCCGCAACGAAAACGAAACTCTTAAAAAAGAGCTCCAGCGCATAAAAAGCTCGAACGCCTCCGCCGAAAGCCTGAACGCCGCCACCGTCGCAATCCGCGGCGAGACCGACGCCAAAACGCAGGCGCTGAAAAAGGAGATCATGCAGTCTGTCAAAAAGGAGCTTGACTCCCTCGCCGCGCAGACAACCGCCAACATGGAGCGCCTCGCCGCAGCCATAAACGCGCGCAAGCAGATAGAAAGCTCGGCGCCGCAGTCGTTCTCCAACGACTACCCGCAGGTGAACGGCTACCAGCACACCGTCGTAAGCGGCGACACCCTAAGCGCTATCGCCAAAAAATACGGCTCGAAAGTCAAATGGATTCGCGACGCGAACAAAATTTCCGACCCCAACAAGGGTTTGATTGTCGGCAAAGTAATCTGGGTTCCAACCGAATAGTTTTATTATTATGGCAAACGAAAGAAAATCGCTGGGCAGAGGCCTGGGTTCAATAATATCGGGCGGAGTCGCCAAAAAGCCGGAAGCCCGCCCCTCGCAAAAAATCCAAGCCAAGGAAGGCGCGCCAAGCCGCGAACAAAACACCGCGTTCGGGCTTTTTACGGAAATAGCGGCCGACAAAATAATCCCGAGCCCATACCAGCCGAGAAAGGGATTTTCCGAGGACGACATCGCAAGCCTCGCCGATTCAATCGCCTCCGAGGGGCTTCTCCAGCCGATAATCCTGCGCAAAATAGAGGGCGGCGCATACCAAATAATAGCGGGCGAGCGCCGGTTCAGGGCGTGCAAAAAGCTTGGGCTTAAAAAGATTCCCGCCTGCGTGCAAAGCGCAAGCGACGCCTCCGCCGCCGCCAAATGCCTTATAGAAAACCTCCAGCGCTCCGACTTAAACCCGATTGAAGAGGCCGCGGGCATATCGTCTTTAATCGGCAACTTCAAGCTTACGCAGGAGGCCGCCGCAAACAGGCTCGGCAAGCCGCGCTCGACAATCGCGAACGCCCTGAGGCTTTTGACGCTCCCAAAGGAAGTCCAAAACTACATTTCAAGCGGGCTTCTCACGCAGGGGCACGCGAAGGTTATACTGTCTGTCGACGGCAAAGAAGCCAAGCTGCTTTTGGCGCGCAAAATCATCGAAAAGGGGCTTAACATACGCGCCGCCGAGGCGGCGGCCAAAAACCTCAAAAACGAGCGCGAAGGCTCTATGCGAGCGGCAAAGCCCGCGGCGCAAAGCGCGGTTATACGCGACCTTCAAAAGAAGGTCTCGGCAAAGCTGAACGCCTCGGTGGAAATCCGCCACGGCGCGAAAAAAGGCAAAATCATAATAGAGTACGCCGGCAACGGGGATCTCCAGCGCATTTTGGAAATCGTCGGCGTGCGCGCGTAAAAAATGCCTCGAAAATTGCGCCCATACCTTCTCGCGCTCGCGGCCGCGCTGTGCGCCTGCGCGCAGGGGCTTGGGCAGGTCAGGGACATCGACTACACAAAGGCCGACC
>JAGBOM010000333.1 GCA_017633865.1 Opitutales bacterium | reverse complement strand
CCGACCTCGAAGAAGCCGCGGATAAAGTCCGCCCTCGCCTTGTGCTGTACAAGCGGGCCCATTGTCGCCAAAAATACCTTTGGCGCGGCGCCCGTCTTTTGCTTAAACTCTGCGCTCGCGTTCCTGAGAGCCTCAAAGTGCTCGACAGCCCTATGAATGTCGAGCTTCGGGGCGGACGGGATTTCGCCGCCAGAGCCTTTGCGCATTTCTTTTTCGACAATTCCGAGGCTCGCGCCCTTGCAAAAGGCGTCTTTCGCCGCTTCTATAACTTCCGCGTCAGACTTCCCGCTTAGCGAGAACTCAACCTGCTTGCGGAGCTTCTTGACGGCCTCGGCGCGGGTTTTTGCGATTTCCGCGCAGCGGCAAGCGGGCTTTTCGAGCGGCTTTTCGTTCAAGTTCGCGTAGGAGTTCGTGCCGACCACAACGCTTCTGCGGCTGTCGTAAAGCTTTTTGCGCCCCGCGGAAGTCGCCGCGATTGCGTCGCGCACGAACCCGCCAAGCACCGCCTTTTGCATTCCGCCCAAAGCCTCGACTTTCACAAACAAATTCCAGACGCTTTCGGCGATTTGGTTTGTGAGAGTTTCCACAAAGTACGAGCCGCCCGCCGGGTCTACAACGTCGCGCAGGTTGCATTCGTCCTGCAAAATTATTTGTATGTTGCGGGCGATGCGCTTTGAGAATTCGTCCGGACGGCGGATTATGGCGTCGAAGGGGTCGGTCGTCAAAGACTCCACCCCGCCGATTACGCCCGCGAAGGCCTCGGTGGTCGTCCTAAGTATGTTTACATAGGGGTCGAAAACCGTTTTATTGAAGGTGCAGGTGCGGGCGGTAATCCTCATTTTTCTCGATTCCGCGTTGCCGCCGAATTCCCCTACAATCTTGCTCCACACCCTGCGCGCGGCGCGGAGCTTCGAAATTTCCGTAAAGAAGTTCGAGCCGAGCGAAAGCCTGAATCGGATTAGCGGGGCGACGGCGTCGATATCCATGCCCCTTGCCTGCATCTGCCTTATATATTCGACAGCCGAGGCGAAAGCGAAGGCGAGCTCCTCGACAGCGCTTGCGCCCGCGCTCGAATACGGCATGGTGTCTATACCGATTGCGCCCATTTGCTTTTGATTTTTCGAGTTGTAGTCGGCAAGCGCGAACATGCGGTTGTAGGCGTTTTTCAGCGGGAAAGGCAAAGAGCCGTTTTCAGCGAGGCTTGAAAGCGGGTCGAAATAAAAACCGCCGTTAAACTGCTTGCCCGGGAACGCGCCGTAAAGCATGGCGGCGGCCGCGCAAGTGCTTGCCCCCGCAAAAACGTTCATTTCAATGCAGTCGACCTCCACGCCCTTCAAGGCCTCCTCGATGTCGCTTTTAAGCGTTGCCGAAAGGCCGCCGCAGCCGACTTTGATGTCGCTTTCGCCGTCGGCGTCGATTCCGCTTTGGGTGCGGCGGTCAAAAACGAGGTCGAGGGCGGTTTGCCCCTTGTTTAGGGCATCCAGCAGGCTCTTGTTGAATTCCGAAGGCAGAGCCTCGTAAATGTTCTGAGAGACGTTCCAGGGCTTGAATTTGTACCCGTCGGCCGACACGCCTCTTACATAGTCGCCAAAGCCCGGGCAGTCGGGCTCAAAAGCGACGTCGCTTTGATTGTAAATCGGCTGCAAAACGATGCCTTCCGGCGTTTTGGTGAGCAGTTTTTTCTCAAAAGGAGCGCCTTTTAAAAGCGCTTCCGCGGCCGCCTTCCACTCCTCATACGTGGGCGCGGCAAATTCCGTGAATAGTTTTTCTTGTTTCATTTTGGTTTTATTGAAATTATGTAGCAAAAATGTTCCGAAAATGGGAACAAAATCGCATATAAGCTGAAATAATTGCCCCTTTGCGCCAAGATGTCAAGCCCAAGCGAAATCTTCCCGATTTTTTAGCCGCGCCCTTTTCCGCGCCCCCCCGAACCTCTACGCCAT
>JAGBOM010000332.1 GCA_017633865.1 Opitutales bacterium | reverse complement strand
TCCCTGGGCTTGAATTCCGCGATTTCGCGCTCGCGCTCGACAATCATCGCGAGGGTAGGCGTCTGGACTCTGCCGACGCTCGCCGTGGCCTTGCTCTTTGCGCCGAACATTCTGCTTGTGACGGCTCTTGAGCCGTTCATGCCTATAATCCAGTCCGATTCGCTCCGGCAGCGGGCCGCGTCTTGGAGCGACTCCATCTCGCTTTGCTCCTTCAGGTTCTCGAAGGCCTGCCGTATCGACTCGGGCGTCATGCTCGACATCCAAAGCCTTTTGCGCGGCAGCTTGCTTTTTGCGACTTCGTATATGTAAGTGAAAATCAGCTCGCCCTCCCTGCCGGCGTCGCAGGCGTTTATGACCTCTGCGATGTCTTTTCTGGCCAAAAGCTTTTTGAGCTCCAAAAACTTCTTTTTGGTCTTATCTATCGGCTTAAGCTCGAATTTTTCGGGGAGAATCGGCAGGTTCGACAGCCCCCAGCGGGCGTATTTCTTGTCGATATCCGCGGGCATCGGAAGCTCAATGAGGTGCCCGAGCGCGGAGGATATTACGTACTCCTCGTTCTCGTAGCAGTCGTCGTGTTTCTTCGCCCTGCCGAGCACCTTCGCGATGTCGGCGGCGACGCTCGGCTTTTCGGCTATGACAAGCTTTTTCATGTTTTGCGCGCCGGTAAAAATCGGCTACTTCTTCAGGTATTCGGGAAGAATGGAGTCGAGGTTGGAGAGGAGCTCCCTCATGGTTTCGGGAGTTTCGTCGCCCATGTTGGAGATGCGGAAGGTCTTGCCCTTAATTTTGCCGTAGCCGCAGTTTATCATCATGTTGAAGCGCTTTTTGAGCTGCTCGTTCACCGCGACGATGTCCACGTCCAAATTGTTTTTGAAGCAGTTGAGCGTTATTGAGGAGTATTTTTCCTCGGGGAAGAGCTCGAAACCGTAGTTGTAGCCCCATTCGCGCACTATCTTGTTGTTTTCGAGATGGCGTGCGTAGCGGTTTTCGAGGCCTTCTGAGTTGATGTCCTCAATCTTGCTTCTGAGAGCGTAGATTAGCGAGATTACGGGCGTGGAGGGCGTCTGGTTCTTTTCATAGAACTTCTGGAATTCGAGGAAGTCGAAGTAGTAGCCCCTGCCTTCGACAGTCTTGGCGCGCTCCAAAGCCTTTTGGGAAACCGTCAAGAACGCCAATCCCGGGGGGATAGCCATGGCCTTTTGGCAGCCCGCAAGCATTACGTCTATGCCGAGCTCGTCCTTCTTGATGGGCATTGCCGAGAACGAGCTTACGGTGTCGACTATCGAAACCACGTCCGGATACTTTTTTAGAACCTCCGAGAGCGCGCAAATGTCGCTCATGGTGCCGGTGGAGGTTTCGTTATGGATAATCGTTACGGCGTCGAACTTGCCGGTGGAAAGAGCCTTGTCAAGCGCTTCGGGATCGACGGGCTTGCCCCAGTCGAACTTCAATTCCTCGGCGTACTTGCCGCAGCGCAGCGAGACGTCGTACCACTTGTCGGAGAACGCGCCGTTGGCGCAGTTGAGGACTCCCTTTTTGCAAACGTTTCTGATTGCGCCCTCCATCACGCCCCAGGAGCTCGAGGTGCTCAAATATACGGGGTCTTTCGTGAAGAACAGCTTTTGGAGGTCGGGCTGGATCTTTTCCATTAGGGCGACGAAGTCCTTGCTGCGGTGGCCGACAAGGTGTTCCGTCATAGCTTTGTAGGTTTTTTCCGATACTTCTATCGGGCCGGGTATGAATAGTTTATACGCCATAATATTGCAGTTTTTTGGTTAAATTTTTACGGGGTTTTGCGCCTTGATAATTTTGGAGTTGCCCTCTGCGAGGGTTATGGTGCGGGGAATCCAGGTTTTCGCCTCGTCCTCGGTAAGCTGGGCGAAAGACATAATGACGAGCTTGTCGCCGGGCTTGCCCATGTGGGCGGCCGCGCCCCTTAACGAGAAGGTTTTGGAGCCCGCGGGCGCTGGAATCGCGTAGGTTTCAAATCTTTTGCCGTTTGTGATATTGCCGACGAGGATTTTTTCTCCGTAGAGGAGGCCGACGGTTTTCATCAAGTTTTCGTCGACCGCCAGGGAGCCTTCGTAGTCCTGAACGGCGTCGGTGGCTTCGGCGCGCAGTATTTTAGATTTTAATATCTGAACGAGCATGAATTTTACAATTATTAAAGTGCAAGACTCTTAACTTATAAGCAGGGGGAGTCAACCTATTTTTTTAGGCGATTGCTTTTGGCGCATTTCTGTGTCGCTGCGAAATAATACATGCCCTCACATAATTTAGTATGCGTCGGGCATATTTTTTTCTATCTCCTTGAAATGCATCCAAAATCGCTCGCCAAAAACAACGAACTCACGATGTTTTTTTGGGGGGTGCGGAAGTTTGTCGCTGCGGAAATCCCGCAATAGTCATGCGCCAAGAGCTCAAAAGTATAGTTTCTATTCAAAAGTTTCCAAAGTTCGTTTGCGCAAAATATCTTTTCTGATATTTTGCATGCATGAACATCATAAGAAGTTTCCAGAACAAATCAAAGACAATAAGGTATCTTTTAGCGAACTGCACAAATTACGGAGAGCAAAAGATAATAGATGCGTGCATTGCGTTTGCCTATAACGCGTCGGGCTTTGCCATGCAAAGTTTGAAAAGCGGCGGCGCGATTGGCGTTTCCCAAAAAATTTACGGGGATATGTTTGACGCGCCGCGTTTGATTGACGCTTATAAACGCATAATGGAACTTGTCGATTCCCGCCTAAAAATCAGAAGGGAGCCAATATTTATTTCGGAAAGCGGCGAGGAGTTTAAAGAAGTTTTGTCGAGCGCAAGTCTAAGCGCAAAAGAAATCATCGTGTACGATTCACTCTGTTCGGAAATCTTGACAATCAACAGCCGCTTAAATTCAAAGATAGCGTCTATTTTGCACGAAATTGCGCATTTAATCGGGCTAAAAAGCGACGCGGGCTTTGGAGACATAAACAGCGCGGAATGCCTGCAAAATTTCACGCTTTTAATATGCGGCATTATAGACATTTCCGACATTCAAAGCGGCATGGAAAACCTAAAAGGCAAGGACGGCGAATTGCCTAATTGGGAAACCCAGCCCCGCGCCCCCGCCGGCACGCATGAAGGCGGGCAATGGATAAAGGAGGGCGCCCCCACAACCCCGTCAAAAAAGGCTCAAAAGACGAGAGCCTGCTTAAATTTGCAAGACGGCGGCGTAAAGGTGGACGAGAGAGGGAATTGGTGCGCGGGAAATTTGGATATTACCGCTGAAAAGCCAAACACGAGATATTCCGTTGTGGTCGAGTATGAATATACTTATTTTTCGGAAAAAGAGGGGAAAGAAGTAACCGAAACCACAAAAATTGCAATAGACTCATATTCCGACAAGAATAATAAAATAAGTATAGACAGGGTGGGGGTTCTTGGCGAATACAATAATGACGTAAAAAATAATAGATTTCAAAATGGGAATATAAAGATTAAGGTAAAAATTTCCATAGCAGAAGGCTCCGTTAAGGAAAACTATGGGACCCCTGATAAACCTAAAGACCCTGACAATTATAACTCTAAAGGGAATGATGATGATAAAAAACGGTATGGCTTAGGTTTTTACCCCATACTTCATGCGGCGCAAGACTACTGGTTGAAGCAAGACGGTCCTGATGATTACGAAGGCGGCGGAATAAGCGGGCGCAAAGATCCAAAACATCTCAAGAAGATTGGAGAAGGCACAATTAATTTTGAAGATGGAGTAACGACAATCGAAGGAGATTTGTTAAATTCCGCGCCGGGCAAGTATTAAAATCTATAATACTTTTTAGGTTTATGCTGGTATTTTTTGCCTTTAACATAATCCTGGTATTTTTTCAAGGCAACGGGGTCTTTATGCTTGGGGTTGTATTCCCCAGCATAAATTTTAATTATGATTTCGTCCGCCCATTTTTCGTCCAAAATTTTTAGGCAGTATATGGCAAAATCAAAGTCTTTCGGCACTAAATAGCCTATGTAAAAATTTTGCCAGCAATACGGGAACACTCCGGAGCGCAATATGGCGTTGCATCTTTCTATGTCGGGCTCGACGCCAATTCCCTTGTAACATAAATAGGCAATCAAAGGCGGGTAATAGAAACGAGCTTTATTTTTCATGCAACTTTGGTTTAATATTTCGGGAATGCTGTCCTTAAATATGGGGGAATTTTTTAATATTTTTACGGCTTCGGCAACATTGCGCTCCGTCCCTATTCCGGATAAATAGCAGTTGGCAAGATTCCCCCCGGCCATTCTCGCGCGTTTTGTCGTGTATCCCTCTTCAGGGAGATACGCGCGCTTTGCAAACTCGAAGGCTTTTTGGGGGTTTACAACCTCTATGTCCATTTTTAAATCGTCAGGATTTACATCTTCGTTGAAAGAGTAAAGATAATCCATCTCGATAAGAAAGTCTGTGTCGTTGGAAAATTCCGGGAAAAAGCCCTGGTAAACTAATGATTTTTGCAAATCCGTAGAGGGGACTTTTGTTAACAAATCTTCGACGTCGGTAAAGGAGATTTTTTTAACTTTATATTGGCTGTGGCGATGCATTCCCCATTGTTCTTCATCGCTTATGAGTACATTTCGCGTTTTTAACGCCGCGCCTTTAGATTGCGCAGCTTCGCCGCGTTGATTCCCGGCAATTTCAGCGGGGGCGGGGTTTTGCCCCGCGGGATTCTCTAAAGATTTTTCTCCGCCTGCCGCCGCGCAAAGCGGAAATAAAAACAGCAAATAAACAATCGTCCGCATAATCAAAATGTGAAGTTCCTAAAACTTATCGAAATTTAATTTTGTTAGTTTGTCAATTATTTATGCGGCGGTGAACTCCGAATAGGCTTTTTTTCTTATTTTAATTAGACTATTTTTTTAAATAGGAAAATCTCAATCAAGCTATTGCAAAGCAATGCGTTCTTTCGGCAAGAAGGCGCGATAGTCATCGCGCCGAAGTGCCACAGAGGGGGAACCAAGCTCCCAAGGGTCAAGGGCGTGCCCTTGCTATTGAACGAAGTTCAATGCGTGTAAAAACAGAAAAGGCGGGTTGCCCAACCCGCCGCATTGCCACCGAGAGGAAGCGAAGCTTCCGAGGG
>JAGBOM010000331.1 GCA_017633865.1 Opitutales bacterium | reverse complement strand
CTTGCCGACGCCCGTGGGGCCGAGGAACATGAACACCCCCGTCGGCCTTTTCGGGTCTTTTATGCCGGCGCGCGAGCGCAGAATCGCGTTTGTGACGCTTTCCACCGCCTCGTCCTGCCCGACGACCCTCTTGTGCAGGATTTCGGGCATGTGCAGGATTTTTTCGCGCTCGCTTTCGACGAGCTTTTTTACGGGTATGCCCGTCCACTCGCTTACGACGTCGGCGATTTCCTCGGGGCCGACGTTCTCCTTTACGAGCTTGTCGTCCTTTTTGGATTTAGCCTCCGCCTTTTTCAGCTCGCTTTCGAGCTGCGGGATTTCGCCGTATTTGATTTCGGCGGCGGTTTTCAAGTCGTACTCGCGCTCGGCCTTCGACATTCTGATGTTCGCCTGCTCGAGCTTTTCGCGGAGCTTGCCGGCGAGGTTTGCCGTGTCTTTTTCCTCCTGCCAGCGGGTCTTCAGCGCGGACGACTTTTCGCGCAGGTCGGCGAGGGTTTTGCGGACCTCGTCGAGGCGGGTTTTGTCGGCGTCGCCTTTTTCCTTTGTGAGGGCGGCCTCCTCGATTTCAAGCTGCATTACGCGGCGGAGCATGTCGTCGAGCTCGGCGGGCATGGAGTTCATCTGCGTCTTGATTCGGGCGCAGGCCTCGTCGACAAGGTCTATGGCCTTGTCGGGCAGCTGGCGGCCGGAGATGTAGCGGTCGGAAAGCGTGGCGGCCTCGACGAGCGCCTTGTCTTGGATTTGCACGCCGTGGAAGGTTTCGAGCCGCTCCTTGATGCCCCTTAGAATGGTTATGGCCGTCTCCACGTTGGGAGGGGCCACGAACACGGGCTGGAAGCGCCTTTCGAGAGCCGCGTCCTTTTCGATGTGCTGGCGGTATTCGTCGAGGGTGGTGGCGCCTATGCAGCGCAGCTCGCCGCGGGCGAGCATGGGCTTAAGCATGTTCGAGGCGTCCAAAGAGCCGTCGGTCTTGCCCGCGCCCACGATGGTGTGCAGTTCGTCGATGAAAAGAATTATTTTGCCGTCGCTTTCCTTGATTTTGTTTAGGACGGCCTTCAGCCTCTCCTCGAACTCGCCGCGGTATTTCGCGCCGGCTATCAAAGAGCCCATGTCGAGCGCGAACACGGTTTTGTCGCGCAGGTTTTCGGGGACGTCCTGGCGGACGATTCTTTGCGCGAGGCCTTCGGCGATTGCGGTTTTGCCCACGCCAGGCTCGCCGATGAGCACGGGGTTGTTCTTCGTCTTTCTTGAAAGAATGCGCACAACCCTGCGGATTTCCTCGTCGCGGCCTATTACGGGGTCGAGTTTGCCGTCCTTGGTGAGCTTGACGAGGTCGGCGCCGTACTTTTCGAGAACCTCGTAGGTTTCTTCGGGCGTTTTGCTCGTGACGCGGGAGGAGCCGCGCATTTCGGCGATTTGCTTAAGCGCGGAGGCGTAGCTTATGCGGTTGGCCTTTAAAAGCTTGGCGAGCTCGGCGGGCTCGGGCTTTTCGAGAATCGCGAGGTAGAGGTGCTCGGTAGAAATGAATTCGTCCTTCATCGAATTCGCGACGGCCTCGGCTCTCGCGAGCGCGGAGCTCAAGGCGGCGCTGGCGTAAACCTCGCCGCTTGCGCCTTTGGCGCTGGGCATGGCGTTTAGAATGCTTTGAAGCCCCGTTTCAAGCGAGGCTCTTAGGGCGTAGGTCTTGTCCAAAATAGCGCCCACAACGCCGTCTTTTTGGCTTGCGAGCGCGCTTAAAAGATGAACGCAGGTAATCTCGCTGTGGCCTTTTAGGATAGCGAGGCTGCGGGAGGCGTTTAGAGCCTCTACGGTTTTTTCCGTAAGTTTTTCGGGATTTATATTCATAATTATAAAACCTTCTTAGCAAGAACCGTACCAGTTTTTTAAAGCCTCTTTTTAGGGCGTTTTTCCCGTTTTGCGGGGGGCGGGGCGCGACATTTTGGCGCTCGCGCGGGCCAAAATGTCCCGCTTTTGCCGGCGCAATTTTATGCCGCAAAAAACGCGGTTAAAAACCGGCTCAAAAAGTCGTTATCGGAGGGCTCGCCGACCCCGCGCTTGCGCTCAGAAAGAGGCTTGACACCTTTAAGCCCCTTTTCTTACTATTTGTACTTATATATTTATAAATTAAAAAAATCCGATTTTTCGGGCGTAAACGTCAACGTAAAAGTATTTAAAAAAAATGAAACAGCGCACAATTTTAAGAGAGGCAAGCATTAGCGGAACGTCGCTGCACACGGCGGCGAAGGTCACCCTCACTCTTAAGCCCGCCCCAGCGAACACCGGCATAGTTTTCAGGCGCACGGACATTATCGGCAAGCCGGAAATTAAGCCTTCAATAGAGCTTGTGGACGACCTTGTCCGCAATACCGGCATAAGCCAGGGGCACGTCAAGCTGCACACCATAGAGCACGTGATGTCCGCGCTCTGGGGCATGGACATCGACAACGTCTATGTCGAAATGAACGCCGCCGAGCCCCCGATTTTGGACGGGTCGTCTAAATTTTTCGTGAATTTAATACAGCAGGCGGAGCCCGTCGAGCAGGACGCCGAGAGGGAGTGCTTCGAGCTTCAGTCGCCCATTTCGGTTTCGGAGGGCAACCGCTCGATAATCGCGCTGCCCTACAACGGCCTAAAAATCACCTGCACCTCCGCCGACGACCGCGGCTTCCACACCCAGCACCTTTCCACCGACATCGACCCCGAAATCTACCAAAGCGGCGTAGCCCCCGCGCGCACCTTCACCATTTACGAGGACATCGAGGAGCTCCTTAAAATGGGCAAGATTCAGGGCGGCAGCCTCGACTCGGCCATCGTGATTAAGGGCGACAAAATCCTGTCGAAGGAGCCTCTGCGCTATTCCGACGAGTTTGTGCGCCACAAGATTTTGGACATAGTCGGCGACCTCTCCCTTTTGGGCAAGCGCCTTAAGGCGCACATAGTGGCGGTTCGCCCGGGGCACGCGATGAACGCGAAGCTCACCGCAAAAATATTCAAGCAGATGCAGGATCTTAAAAACGCCCCAAAAAAGAAGGCGGCGGAAAAAAAGACCTTCAAAGTCTTTACCGAAAAGAGCCTCGACATCCGCAGAATCATAGAGCTTTTGCCGCACCGCTACCCGTTTATACTGGTCGACAAAGTAGTGGAGACCCGCGGCGACGACGAGCTTACTGCGGTTAAAAACGTCACCATAAACGAGCCGTTTTTCCAGGGGCACTTCCCGGGCAACCCGGTAATGCCGGGCGTTTTGCAGCTTGAGGCCATGGCGCAGGCGGCGGGAATTTTGATGCTTAGGCGCGTCAGCTCCGAGGGCAAGCTCGCGTACTTTATGAGCGCGGACAAAGTGAAATTCCGCAAAACCGTAAGGCCGGGCGACCAGATGGAAATCGACGTCAAAATTTTGCAGGTCAGGGGGCTGAAAGTCGCCAACGCCGAGGCGGAGTGCAGGGTTGACGGAAAGGTAGTAAGCTCCGCGAATCTGATGTTCGCGATTGTCGACGCGGAGGAGGCGCAGTAATTTAAAAAGCGTATTATGGCAAAAATTCATCCAACCGCAATCATTGAAAACGGCGCGAAATTGGCCGGCGACGTCGAAATCGGCGCGTACGCCTACATAGGCGCGGAGGTCGAAATAGGCTCGGGCACGGTTGTCGCCCACCATGCCACCGTTGACGGCTTCACGAAAATGGGCGAAAACAACGAGATTTTCCCCTACGCTTTTGTGGGCGGCAAAACCCACGACCTGAAGTTTAAGGGAGGCCGCCCCGGTTTGATTATCGGCAGCGGCAACGTCTTTAGGGAGTATTGCACGGTGCATCTTGCCACCGCCGACAATACCTTTACGCAGATAGGCTCTTTCAACAATTTTCTCGCCTATTCGCACGTCGCGCACGACTGCGTAGTTGCGGACCATATTATAATGAGCGCGCATTCGGCGTTGGGCGGCCACGTGAAGGTCGGCAATTACGCGGTGGTAAGCTGGGGCAGCGGCGTACACCAGTTTTGCAGGATAGGCGAGTACGCGATGCTTAGCGCGGCGTCTAAGGCCGTGAAGGACATTCCGCCCTTTATGATGGCCGACGGCTCCCCCGCCGAGGTCTGCGCAATCAACAAGGTGAATATGCAGCGCCACGACTTTACCGAGCGCGACATTAACGAAGTCTTTTTCGCCTTCAAAACGATTTACAAAAAGGGGCTCAACCGAAAGCACGCCTTTCTTGAAATCTCGCAAAGGCCGGATTCCGAAAACGGGGTTTTGGGCAGAATCCTAAAATTTGCCGAGAGCGCGACGGAGCGCTCGGTTTAGCGGATTCTTTTATTTGTTAAAGAATTTTTTTAAAACGCCGATTCCGATTTTTAGGCTCGGCGTTTCTTTGTGTTTTTAGGATGCTTGTAAAATTTCGTTTCGGCATAAAAAAATGCTTTAATTTTTGCCGAAAATTTGGGATACTGGCTCGTTATGAAAATTCTAATGGTAGCACCCGAATGCGCCCCCTTTTCAAAAGAGGGGGGGCTTGCCGACATGGTATCCTCTCTTTCAAAGGAGCTCGCCAAAGGCGGGCACGACGTGAAGATTTTTACCCCGCTTTATTCGCGCGTAAAAAAAGACGCGTCTTTTAAGCTGGAAATCGGCACGCTGTCGGTGCATCTGGGGCTGGGCGTGGAGGAGTTCTGCTCGGTCTGGCGCGCGCCCCTCGGGGGAGCTAAGGCGTACTTCGCGGAGTTCGACAAATTCTTCGCGCGCAGGGGAATTTACAACGAGGGCTCTATGTCGTACGGCGACAACGGCGCAAGGTTCACCTTCCTAAGCAAGGCGGCGATAGAGTTTTGCGCCGCGATAAACTGGATTCCGGACGTAATCCATTGCCACGACTGGACCACCGGCTTTGTGCCGATGTATTTAAACACGTCATACAAATACGCGCCGATAGGCTCGGCCGCCACGGTCTTTACAATACACAACCTTCAGCACCAGGGGATTTTCCCGAGGGAGCTTTTGGACTACGCGGGGCTCCCGTCGGGCGAGGTTTTCCGCGCCGATAATTGCGAGGCTCTCGGAAACGTCAACATGATGAAGGGCGCGATATATAACTCCACAAAAATCTCCACCGTAAGCCCGACCTACGCCTCTGAAATCAGAACGCCCGAGTACGGCTGCGGGCTGGACCCGATTTTGCGCTTTAAGGCCGCCGACATGGTGGGCATCGTAAACGGAATCGACTACGACGAATGGTCGCCGCAGGCCGACAAATTTATCCCCGCGAACTTCTCCGCGGCCGACATGTCGGGCAAGGAGGTTTGCAAGAGGGAGCTTCAAAAAAGAATGGGGCTAAATGTCGACAAAAAGGTGCCGATTTT
This sequence comes from Opitutales bacterium, assembly GCA_017633865.1. Lineage (GTDB taxonomy): Bacteria > Verrucomicrobiota > Verrucomicrobiia > Opitutales > Intestinicryptomonadaceae > Intestinicryptomonas. The sequence goes on along the minus strand of JAGBOM010000331.1, from coordinate 558 downwards.
CGGAGTGGTGTCGCGCCTGTACGACCAGAAGGGCTTGGATTTGCTCGCCCACATAATAGACCCTCTGATGGCGAACATGAACATACAAATCGCCGTTTTGGGCAGCGGCGAGCCCTGGCTGCAGGACGCGTTCTCGCGCTTTGCGGGCGTATATTCGGGCAGGGTTGGGGCGTATATAGGCTACGACAACGCCCTGTCGCACCTAATCGAGGCGGGTTCGGATTTCTTCGTGATGCCGAGCCGTTTCGAGCCCTGCGGGCTGAACCAGATTTACTCGATGGTTTACGGAACTCTGCCGATTGTCCGCAACACTGGCGGGCTTGCCGACACCGTCTCGCAGTATATGGAAAACGACGCCTCGGGCACGGGTTTCGTCTTTTACGACGCCACAACCTCCGCGCTCTACAACACAATCGGCTGGGCGTGCTCCACTTATTACGACCGCAAGCCCGACATTTTGAAGCTTCGCAAGCAGGCCATGCAAAAAGACTTTTCGTGGAAAATCTCCGCGAAGAAATATTCCGAATTGTACCTTTGGGCTAAAAATCAAAGGCGCGG
>JAGBOM010000330.1 GCA_017633865.1 Opitutales bacterium | reverse complement strand
GCCGTTAAGCCCCGCCAGGTCGTCGCTCGAGGCGACTTTCGCCTCCGCTATCTGCGGAACCGCCCGCGCGAAGAAAAAGCACGCCGCGCACAAAAGAGCCCACAGCCCCGCGGCGCAAGCCCTGCGCCTTAGCGACAGATTTTCGCGCTCCTCGCCCACAAGCATTATCACAAACACAAAAAGCGCCATCACCGCGCCCGCGTAAACCATCGCCATTATAAACGCGATAAAAAACGCCTTCATCATAAAAAGCATTCCCGACATTCCCAATGTCGAAACGAGCATAGCCATCACCGAGTTTAGCCCGCCTCTTGAAAGCGCGACCCCCAAAGCCCCGCCGAGCGCGAGAGCCGCGAACATATAGTACAAAATTTGAACGGCGCATTCCATTAGCGGCCTCCTTTCGATTTTTCGGCGTTAAGGCTTGCCTTGCGCCACTTCATAACGTTGTCGGGCAGAACGCCGCCTTTCTCATAAAGGTCGGCCTTGCCGCGGATGAACGACTTTCTGTCGAAGCCGTTTACGGAAAATTCCTTTTGGAGGACTATCGCGCTTTCGGGGCAGGCCTCCTGGCACAAGCCGCAAAATATGCAGCGGGCCATGTTTATTTCAAATTTCGCGGGGGCCTTTTCGATGTGCGAATAGGGCGAGCCCTCCGCTATCGCGCCCGGGCTTACCCTTATGGCCTTGGGCGGGCAGACGAATTCGCAAAGCTGGCACGACACGCACTTTTCGCGGCCGTCGGGGTCTTTTACGAGGGTTGGCGCGCCCCTGTACCTTGCGGGCAGCGCAGGCCTCTGCTCGGGATACTCGAGCGTTACCTTTTTTCTAAAAAGGTTTTTGAGGGTTATCCAAAGCCCGCCGGCTATCTGCGGAAGATACGTCCTTTCCCAAAACGAGAGCTTTTTTCTTTCAACAACAACTATCGCCATAAAAAATCCCTTATTTTATAAAGCAGGCCAAAACCATGTACGCCGCGAAATTCGCGAGCGCCAAAGGCAGAAGCTTGCCCCAGCTTAAATTCATAACGTGGTCGTACCTGAAGCGGGGCAGCGTCCAGCGCACCCACACGAAGAAAAATATCATCGCGAGTATTTTTAGTATAAACGTCAAAAACGACAAAACCCCGCACCACGCGCCCCATTCAAGCGGCCACGAAAGCCCCGGAAGCGGGCTCCACGCGCCCAAAAAGACGCAAATGAAAACTGAAGATCCCACAACCATGTGCCCGTATTCGCCGACGAAGAAAAGCCCGAACTTAAAGCTGCCGTACTCGGTGTGAAAGCCGCTTACAAGGTCTGTCTCGCTCTCGGCCATGTCGAAGGGCTGGCGGTTCGTCTCGGCGAACAGCGCGAGCAAAAACAAAAGCGCCGAAAGCGGCTGGGCGAAGATGTTCCACATTCCGCTCTGCGACATCCCTATTTCAAAAAGGTTGAAGGGGCTTGAAACGCGCGGGGCAATCCACATCAAAACGGGGGCGAGAGAAAGAGCCATAACAAGCTCGTAGCTTATCATCTGGGCTCCCGCCCTTATGCCGCCCAAATACGAGAATTTGCTGTTTGAAGACCAGCCCGCCAGCACCGCCCCGTAAACGCCGAGAGAGCCCAGCACTGTTATGAAAAGCAGGCTTAAATCGAAATTCGCCGCCGCCAATGCCGTCGCCTTCCCGCCGTGCTCAAACACGCCGAAGGGCACGACGCACGCGCATATAAGAACGGGCGAAAGCGAAATTATCGGGGCCAGCGTGTACCAAAATTTGTTGACGTGCCCGGGCAGGGGCTCCTCCTTGAAAAGGAATTTTAGGCCGTCGGCCACAAGCTGCATAAGCCCCAGCCTTCTCAGCGTCTTGCCCACTACGGGCACAAGCATTAAATATGGAATGTATGTGGAGTTCGGCCCGAACCTGCCCTGGATAAAGCCCGCCACCTTTCTCTCCACCACCACGCTAAGGGCGGCAAAGCACATCACAACCCCTATCGCCGCGACGCCGAAAACGATTTTTAGCGCCAAATACAAGGCCGCCGCGCCCGCGCCGTCCACGCCCGACAAAGACGCCCTCTCGGCAATCCAGCCGGCCGCGCCCGAAGTTTGCGCCGCCAAAAATATTTCAAAGCTATTCATTGTCTAAAAAGTGCAAAGATTTTGTTTCAGGGAATTTTATGCTCGCGAAAGCGGAACTGTCTATAACGACTCCGCCCTCGCCCGTTTCGCAGCCCTTCGGCAAAATCGGGCACATTTCCGAAATGCGCATGCGCAGCTGCCCGATGTCGGGATTCTCCGCCAAAGACGCGCCGAAGGCGTTTATAAACTTTACCGCGATTGCCGAAAAGTCCAAGACTCCCTTCGGCGCGCACACGGCCTTGTCGAACTTTTGGAGCCTGAACTGCCTGTTTATGAAAAGCCCCGCGTGCTCGAAGTTTGACGAAATCGCAAGAGCGACTTTTGCAAGGCGCGCCGTAAGGCTGTCGTTCACGCCGCAATATACGAAGTTTGCGAGCTTGAAATCCTTCTCCTCGAGCCCCAAAGAGGTGGCGTCCTCGCAGAGGCAGAGCACCGTTTTTATGTTGCCCATGCGGATTTCGGCGGCGAGGTCGGACAAGTCGGGCTTCGGATACTCCTTTATCAGCCCCGAAACGAAGAGCCCGCGCATATTCGGAGTTCTGTCCGCCGACACCAAAAAGCCGTCGTCCTCGCCCAAGTGCGAGACCGCGTAAACCTTCGCGCCCGCCATAGACGCGAACTCCGCCAACAAAAACTGCTCCTCGAGCGGCTGCCGCGCCGAGGCTACAACCGCTATGCGCGGGTCGCTTTTTAACACGTCGACGGCTCTCGAAAGCGCGTAGCCGGGCTCGCAGGGGGCTCCGTCAACCCTCATCCGCCTAAGCCGCAGGTCGGAATTTACGATTTTGTATTCGTACCTTGAAGAATCGCTCGTCCACGAGTCGTTTACAAAGGGGTTTGCGCGGGGGGTTATTCTATATATTGTATTTTCGCGAACCCAAACGTTCGTGTTTACGCCCGCGCTCGACTCGGGCGCTACGCAATTAACAACCCTCATAAACCACGGGCGCATTTTAAACCTGAACGCAGCCTCCGTAAGAGCTCCCACGGGGCAGCCGTCAACTACGTTCATAATGTAGTTGGAGTCGCCGCCGTCGTCGCCGTAAACGGAGATTTCGTTTTTCGAGCCGCGGCGGATAAAGCCGAAGATGTCGCGGCCTATAATTTCGCGGCAAAAGCGTATGCAGCGCGAGCAAAGAACGCACCTTTCCGCGTCGAGCATAATGCGCCCGCCCGCTACCGGAACCTTCTTGGGCTTCGCGTTTTTCTCCTCTACGTATCTGGACCGCCCCCTGCCGAAATTTTCGGAGTACTCCTGAAGCTTGCATTCGCCCGCCTTGTCGCAAATCGGGCAGTCGAGCGGGTGGTTCAGCAAAAGAAACTCCAAAACGCCCTCGCGCGCGGCCTTCACCTGCGGCGAGTTAGTTACAACGTGCATCCCCTCCGAAACCTTCGTGCCGCAGGAAATCGCAAGCATGGGCATAAACGCGATTTTTTGCGTGCCGTCGGGGTTCAAAACGGGCTCGCCCGTAGCCCTGTCGCGCGCGGGGGTGCCGATTGACACCAAACAAAGCCTGCAAGAGCCCGCCACTTGCAAATTCGGGTGGTAGCAAAAATGCGGAATTTCCACCCCCGCGAGCTTCGCGGCCTCGATGACGTTCAGTCCGGCGGGAACCGCGCAGGGCTTGCCGTCTATGTTTATGTTTACCAAATCGCTCATATCTAAATCAGCCTGTAGGAGTTGTTGTCGAGCCTCGACGCGCCTTCGCCCGCAAGCTGGCGCCTGATTTTGGCGAGGTATTCGTCCTTGAATTTCGACACATTGCTTTGAACCGGCCAAGCCATGCCCTCGCCGTGCGCGCAAACCGTGCGCCCGCAGATGCCGTCGGCTATGCTTAAAAGAAGGTCTGGGTCTTCAAGCCTTCCGCCGCCGGCGCAAATTCTTTTAGTGATTCTTGAAATCCACAATCAGCCCTCGCGGCAGGGAGTGCCCTGGCCGCAGCTTTCGTGGGCGTAAAAGGCGTTGAGGTTGGCCATGGCCTCGGCCATGTCGACGGTGTTGTCCATAACTATCACGCCGCCCGAGCCGAGAGCCGAGCCGCAGGCCATAAGGGACGGGCCGTCGAGGGGAATGTCCTCCACCCGCCATTCCCTGGCGGAGCCGTCGGGCATCGGCACTTTAAAAGTTTCGCCCCACTTTAAAATCTTCATTGACGAGCCACCGGGTATGACGGCCTTAAAGCTCCTTCCCGCAAGCGGGCCCCCGCAGAGGTCGTACAAAAGCTCGCCGAGAGTCGCCGAGCCGCTTTCGATTTCATAGCGGCCAGGCTTTTGAACCTGCCCGCTTACGCCCCAAACGTATGTGCCCGGATCTTTCGGGTTGCCGATTTTCGAGACGGCCTCGCCGCCCTCCTTAAATATTATCGGGACCCAGCAAAGGCTCTTGACGTTGTTTACGACCGTCGGGCAGTCGTAAAGCCCCATAACCGCGGGGAAGTACGGGGGCTTGATTCTCGGGTACGCCCTCATGCCCGCCAGCGACGAAATAAGCCCCGTTTCCTCGCCGCAGATGTAGCAGCCCGCGCCCCTTGTCACGTTTATTTCGCAGGAGTACTGCGAGCCGCAGATATTTTTGCCGACAAAGCCCCTTTCGCGGGCCTCGTTTATGGCGTTTATTAAAATGCGGTAGCCGTTTATGTATTCGCCGCGTATGTATATGAAAGCCTGCTTCGCGTCTATTGCGTAGGCCGCGCACATAACGCCCTCGATGAGCTGGTGGGGGTCTTTATAGATGATTTCGCGGTCGACGCACGTTCCGGGCTCGGATTCGTCCGCGTTGCAAATCAGATATATGGGCTTGCCGCTTTTCCTGTCGAGGAACTTCCACTTCATGCCCATCGGGAAACCCGCGCCGCCCCTGCCCTTGATTCCCGACTTCAAGACCTCCTCGCAAAGCTCCGCGCGCGGGCGCGACACGGCGCTTTTCAAGACTTCGTAGCCGCCGTTTTTAACGTAGCAGTCTATGGAGGGGTTCCAGCCCTCGACGTCTATGTGCCTGTAAAGTATTCGTCTTTCCTGTATCGGCATAAAAATTTATCCTTTGTAGGCGGGGGAGTCGAAGCCCTCCCCCTGCGGGGTTGCGGACATCGGCGCGGGGGCGAGAGCCCCCTCGGCGTCGGCCTTGCGTATGGTTTCAAAGAACTTTTCGGCGTCCTGCGGTTTAAGGCTTTCGTAAAGCTTGTCGTTCACCTGTACGTTTATGCCCTTTACGCAGTTGCCCAAACATTCCACGAACTCTATCGTATAGACGCCCTTCGTCCCGTTTACCGGGCAGTCGGCGAGCTTGGATATTTCGTCGGCGAAATTTATCGAGCCCGCAAGCGCGCACGAAAGCGTGCGGCAGACCTTGATGTGGATTCTGCCGCGCGGCTTGTCCGTAAACATCGGGTAGAAGGAAAGCATGCCGTAAACCTCTACGGGCGCGACTTCCAGTTTTTTGGCGACGTACTTTATGGCGTCGTCGTCAAAATAGCCGAACCGCTCCTGCACCATGTGCATTATAAGCATGGCGGCCGAGCGCTTTACAGGGTATTGCGCTATGATTTCGTCCGCCTGCCTTTCAAAGTCCTGTGTGATTTCCATATTGATAATCGTCTAAAAAACTATCTGTCGCACTCGCCCAAAACAAAGTCGAGAGAGCCGAGAATTACCGGCATGTCCGTAATATGGTGGCCGACCATTATTTTGGGCAGAGCGCTTAAGCTTACGAAGGACGGGCCCTTGATGCGCACCCTGTACGGAACGCCGCCGCCGCGGCTAATTATGTAGAAACCGAGCGCGCCCTTCGGGTTTTCCGCCTCGAAATACGCCTCGCCCTCGGGGATTGCCGGCCCCTGCGTAGTAAGCGCGAAGTTCGCGATTAGCGACTCCATCTGCGTAAGCACGTCGCGCTTTTCGGGAGCGAAAATTTTCGGGTTGTCGATGTGCCAAGCGCCCTTTGGCATCGAGTCTATAACCTGGCGGATTATGCGAACCGACTGGCGCATTTCCTCAATCCTTACAAGCCAGCGGTCGTAGCAGTCGCCCTTTGAGCCCACGGGAACGTCGAACTCGTAGTTTTGGTAGTTAAGGTAGGGCTTGTCTTTGCGAAGGTCGCTCGCCACTCCGCTCGCCCTCAAATTCGCGCCGGTAAGCCCCATGTTTACGGCCTCCTCGGCTGAAATTATCGCGATGCCCTCGGTTCTGTCGATAAAGATTCTGTTGCGGGTTATGAGCTTGTCCATCTCGTCAAGGGCGGGCAAAAAGCGGTTTGCGAAGTTTGAAACGTCGCCGAGCCAGCCTTCGGGAATGTCGCGGGCGAGCCCGCCGATTCTGGCGTATGAGCACGTTAGCCTCGCGCCCGTAAGCCTTTCAAAAAGCGTGTAGAGCTTTTCGCGCTGGGTGAAGGCGTACATAAAGACGGTCCACGCGCCCGCGTCCATGGCGTAGGCGGCGATGCCGATTAGGTGGCTTGCTATTCTCGACATTTCGCAGCACAAAACCCTGATGGCCGCGCAGCGTTCGGGAATTTCCACGCCCGCGATTTTCTCGGCGCAGGTTGCGAACGCTATGTTGTTGCAAAGGGGCGCGAGGTAGTCGAGGCGGTCGGTGTAGGGGATGAACTGGTTGTAGGTCGCGTTTTCGGCGATTTTTTCGTCGCCGCGGTGGAGGTAGCCTATTACGGGGGCGCACTTTCTTATTATGTCGCCGTCAAGCTCCATAACCATGCGCAAAACGCCGTGGGTCGACGGGTGCGATGGGCCGAAGTTTACGACCATTCTTTCGCCGATTTCGCCGAAGCCGCCGTCTTCGCCGCGGCAGCCCATGCCCGAAGCCGCGAGCCTTTCGGAAACGGAGGCCGCGGAGTCTTTAAAT
>JAGBOM010000329.1 GCA_017633865.1 Opitutales bacterium | reverse complement strand
GGTGGATGTGCGCGGGCTCTATTTTAAAGCGGGAGCCCTCCCGCGGCGAGCCTTCGCCGAAGTTCAGGTACTGGGCGGCGAAAACCCTGCTTGAGCTCGCCTCCCAGCTCGAAAGCTCGGCGGACATTCCGTCGGCGCGCGCCGCCTACGAGCTTATCGTAAAATACAATCTGCCGGGCTGCGAAAGCGTGAAGTCGAAACTTTTAAATTCCGATTCGAGGTAAAATTATGGAGCATACTTTAAACTTGTTTAACGCGGGCGGCCCGATGATGTGGCCGATAGCCGCCTCCGCGTTTATCGCGGCGCTTTTGTTTGTCGAAAGGTTTTTGTATTTGCACATGGGGCAGATAAAGGCCGCCGACTTTGTCGCCGGCATAAAAACCCCCCTGAAAAAGGAGAGGCTTTTGGAGGCTCTTACAATTTGCGACGAAACCCCGTGCCCGGTGTCGCGCGTGATAAGAGCCGCGCTTCTGAACTGCCGGGCCTCGCGCGGGGTTGTAATCGACGCGGTGAGGGCGGCCGCGCTACAGGAGCTCCCGCTTTTGCAGAGGCGCATTGCAAGCATTATGCTGATTGCGAAAATCGCGCCGCTTATGGGCTTTATCGGCACCGTCTTGGCTCTTGTTGGCATATTCAACAAAATCGGCAAAAGCGGGGACTATCTGAGCGTCTCGGAATTCTCCATGCAAATCTACAACGCGCTGATAAGCTCGGCGGCGGGGCTTGCGCTCTGCCTTGTCGCCTGGGTTATGTACGCGTTTTTGCAGGGCAAAATAAGGGCGATCGCCCACGACATAGACTGGGCCTCGAACGAGATAATCCTCTTTATAGAAAGGGGAATGCCCGCCGACGAGAGCCTGAAAATCTACGGGAAGGAATCCGAAAATGAACAGCCCAAGCGAGTTTAGCGACTGCATAAACGTCCATTCCAAAGTCTTGAAGGACGGGTTTTCGCTGAGCGTTTTCGCGGTGTTCGACCTGCTTTTAATCGCGCTTATGTTTGCGATGATGTCGTCTAAATTCATACTCCCAACGGGCGTGGTTTTGAATTTGCAGGGCGCCATAACGCTGCCCGAGGCCGGCGCCTCCGCGCTGTCCTCCGAATTCGCCGCCGACAGCGTTAGCGTCCTGAACCTCCGCGAGGGCGGCATGATAATTTTCGACGGCAAAATCTATACGCTTGAAAGCTTCGCGGAGCTTATGCGCGGCTACAGCCCGCGCGCCGAAACCCTTTTGGTGAAGGCCGACAAGGGCGTGCCGAGCTCCGCGCTTATCGGCCTTGCGTCTTCCGCGAAGTCGGCGGGCTTTAAAAAGATAATGCTTGCCGCGCGGCCAAAATAAATGAACCCCTCCGAGCCAAAAGACGCAGGATTTTTTCCAAGGCGCGCTAAAATATCGGCGGCCTTGGCCTGCCTTTTTGCGCTTCTTTTTTTGCTCGCCCCCGGTCTGAATCTCCCGAAGCCGTTCAGCCCCGCGCCCTCTGCGTTTTGCGTTCTGCCCTTAAACTACGCCGAAAGCTTGCCCGAACACGTCGGCATGGCGGATTTCGAGCCGATATTTTTGCCGACAAAATGGAACAACTCCGTTCCCGAGCCCGAAATTACCGCAAAAGAGCCCTTCGCAGCCCCGTATAAAATAGAGTCCCCCGAATACGCAAAGGAGAGCTTCAGGGCGAACCTGGCGGGCGCGGGCAAATTTTCGCCCATTGCATTCAGCCTTTCAAAACGCTCCGTTTACGCGTCTTTTATGCGCGAGGATTTTTCCCCGAAAAACGCCGACTCCGACGCGGGCAAGGCCAAGTTCCGCGTTGTCGGCCAAAGCTCCGAAACCCCCGTTTTAAGCGGAACTTTAGACGTTAAAACCCGCCTCGGCGGGGCGCTCTGGAGGCCGGTCGAAATTTCGGTGATTGTCGGCGCCGACGGCGTTATGAGCCCG
>JAGBOM010000328.1 GCA_017633865.1 Opitutales bacterium | reverse complement strand
GCCAGGGCTCCAATGGATGCGGTTGCAAGCTTCCAGTCAAATCCGATATGCCGGAATATCGGTTCCAAAAAATGGCCGGCGCGCCCGGAAATCGTATATTCCATTGCTTCGGCTTTCTGTTCGTTTTTCAGTTTTTCCATGCCGCGGAAAATCAGCGTGCCCACGCCCGACACGCTCATGTTCATAATTTCGGCGATTTGCGCGTAGGAGAAATCCTCAAAGTATTTCAGGCTTATGGCCTCGCATTCGCGGGGGCGCAGGCTTTTCAGCATTTGGCGCAGGCGCTTACGGGCGTCGGCGGCCTCCAGAGTCTGAGAGGGGCTTAGGTGCGGGCTTTCAACGCGCGCGAAATCCTCGTCGGGGGCGGGCGACATTTTGCGCTCGCGCCTTATTCTGTTTAAAAGCTTGTTTCTGCAAACCATATAAAACCAGGAAGCCGAATCTTTGAGAGGGGGGTTTTTCAAGTATTCCACGAAGGTTTCCGAGACGGCGTCCTTCGCGAGCTCTTGGTCGCCGCAAATTCCGAACGCGTACGCGGCAAGCCGCGCGGAATACCGCCTGTAAAGCTCTTCCCCTTTCATTTTATATAATATAAGACAATTTTGCGCCCGTTTTATTTCAAATTTTATTTGGGCGGCGAAAAAAAATTCGCGCGCTTGGTTTTGCGGTTCTGAATAAATCATGCCGAAAAATTTGCCAAGCGATAAATTTTTCGGGCGGGATATTCCTTCGGATTTTTCGGGGCGATTTCGGGATTTTTTCGTTAGGTTTTCTTCGGAGCGCCCCTTAAAAATTTCCGCGCGAAAAAATCGAAAAAAGAGTGCAAGGCAAAAAAATCCCGAGAAAAAAGGCGCAAAAAAGGGCGCGCGTTAAAAAACGCGCGCCGGCGTACCCGCAAGAGCGGGCGGAGGGGAATCAATCAAAGCCGTTTTAGATTGAGGGCTGCGGACAAAAAATCCAAAGCTTTTTCTGTCTCGCAAAGGGTTTCTTCGGAGGTCGAGAGTTTTTTTATTTTTACGCAGCCCTTTGCGGCCTCCTCCTCGCCGAAGATTACCGCGAATTTCGCGCCGCTTGCGTCGGCGGCCTTAAACTGCTTGCCGAATCCCGCGGCCTTAAAGGGGTAATCCGCCTTGATTCCAGCGCGGCGAAGCTCGAACACGGTTTTTAGCGCGGCGGCTCGCAGGGATTCCGAGCCGATAACCGCGTAAACGTCGGGGGAAATGTCGGCCTGCGGGGTTTTGTTTACAAGCTCCAAGAGGTCGGCCACGGTTACGTCGCCCATGCCGAAGCCCACGGCGGGCATGTCGGGATAGCCGAGTTTTTTTACGAGGGCGTCGTACCTGCCGCCGCCCGCCAAAGCCCTGCCCTTGCCGACAATCTGGAAGGCCTCGAACACGAAGCCCGTATAGTAGGCAAGGCCTCTTACTATGCCCATGTCCGCCCCCACAAAATCGCCAACGCCCATTTCGGAGAGGATTTTTAAAATTTCGCCCCAGTCGTCAAGGCGCGCCGAGATTTTTGCGGCGACTTCGCCCGAGGCTCCCTCAAAATGCCTGCGCAGCCCCTCGAGCGAATTTATCGCAACAAAACTCCTGCACGCCTCCGAAATTTTGGCGGGGTTTAACCCCGTGTTTTCAAGAGCCTGCGCCATCATTTCGTCAAAGGCCGCGGGGGATACCTTTTCGATTTTGTCGACGACGGACAAAACTTTTACGAAGCTTTCCTCGCCGACGCCCGCGCTTTCGAGCATCAAGACCCACAGCTTTCTGTCGCCCAAACGGACTTTGAATTCGGAGGACGCAAGACCGAAGCCGCGCAGAGCCTCGATTAGAAGCGCGATAGTTTCGGCGTCCGCGGCGATGGAGTCGTCTCCCAAAATGTCCGCGTTAAACTGGTAGAATGCGCGCAGCCTTCCCTTTTGCTGGCGCTCGTAGCGGTAGTTTTCGCCTATCGCGAACCACTTTACGGGTCGGCGCAGGCCCCCCGCGCGGGCTCCGACCATTCTTGCGAGCGACGGGGTCATCTCCGGCCTAAGGGCTACCGCGCGGCCGCCCTTGTCGACAAACTCGAAGAGCTGGCTTTTGATTTCCTCGCCGCTTTTTTCGGTGAAAAGCTCAAGGCTCTCCAGAACGGGAGGCTCGAACTCGACAAAGCCGAACGAGCGCGCCGCCCTCCTCCACGTTTCAAAAATCGCGGATTTTTTGGCGAAATCTTCGGGATAGAATTCCCTGAAGCCGGGAAGAGTCTTGAACATTTTTACATCCTTTGCGTTTACTTGCGGGCGCGGGACTTTTTCGCGCTTTCGACAATGCCAAGGTCGAGCTTCTTGAGCGCCGCCTTAAGCTCCTTGCCGCTTTTGAATTTTACAATCGCGCGCTTGGGAATGACAACGTCGTTTTCGGGCATGGTCGGGTTTCTGCCGACGCGCGGCTTGCGCACCTGCACCTCGAGCACGCCGAAATTCCTAAGCTCGACGTTCCTGCCCTTGGAAAGGCTGTCCAAAATGATGTCGAGAGTCATCTGGACGATTTGCTTGACGTCGTTTTGAAGCACGGCGCCGTCAAGACACTCGGGCATTGTTGTGTAAATCTTTTGTACGATTTCTCTTTTTGTTAAGTTTGTTAGGTTCTGCATAAATATAATAAATCAAAAAAATGCGTTAGTACATTTTTTAATTTAAGTGAAGTAATGTGCCCACTTGTCTTATGCTTTTCAAGTTAAAACGGAAAATTTTTATTTATAAAACAAAGTTTTGTCGACATTTCCGAAAAAAAGCCCGTAATGGATTTTTAAATTTATGAGCGCCGCGCCGAATCCGAAAACAAGGAAGCCCCGCGAGGTTCGCGAGATGTTCGCGCGAATCGCGCCGGGCTACGACAAAATAAACCGAGCCATGACTTTCGGCCTC
>JAGBOM010000327.1 GCA_017633865.1 Opitutales bacterium | reverse complement strand
TCCTCGTCGCTTAGTTTGGGGATTTCGTTTTCAAACGAGCCCGGGGCGTTTTGCGCCGCTTCGGGGGCGGAGGCCTCGGGGGCGGGGGCGGGATTTTTTGCCGCGCCGCTTTCGGCCTTGAGGGCGAGCTCGCGCTTGTTCAGGCTTTCGACAAGCTTTACGATGTTGTTTTCGACGGCCTTTCTCGAAAATTTTTCGATGTCGTAGGAGGGGAACACGCGCGACTCGGCGCGGTCTTTGGCGGCCTTTGTGCGTATGTCGCTTTGGTAGTCGAAATTTAGCGACGATATGATTCTCGCCGTGGGCGCCTGCAGCGGGGAAAGGATTATCTCCACGCGGTTTTGCCCGTAAAAGCAAATAAAGTAGGAAAGAAACGCCATCGCCAAAATCAGCGCGGCTATCGAAAGCTTTTGCGCAAGCGTAAGCCTGGACTTCCCCGGCAAAAGCGAATAGTTTTTAAACTGTTCTCTGCGTGTCATGGTTTTTTATCGGGCCGCCTTCCGCGGCCTGGTAGGCTTCTATGATTTTTGAAACGAGCCGATGCCTTACGACATCGCTTTTATCGAACCGGAATATTCCGATTCCCGAAATGTTTTTCAGGACGCTTACGGCGTCTTTAAGCCCCGACATTTTGTTGCGGGGCAGGTCGATTTGGGTGATGTCGCCGGTTACGACCATTTTGGAGTTTTCGCCGAGTCGCGTTAAGAACATCATCATCTGCTCCTTTGTGGCGTTTTGGGCTTCGTCCAAAATGACAAAGGCGTTCGAGAGCGTGCGCCCGCGCATGTATGCCAGCGGCGCGATTTCCAGAATGCCCCGTTCCATAAGCTTCGAGGCGTCTTCAAGGCCCGACATTTCAAATATGGCGTCTTACAGCGGGCGCAGGTAGGGCTGGAGCTTCTCCTGAAGGTCTCCGGGCAAAAAGCCGAGAGCCTCGCCCGCCTCGACCGCGGGGCGGGTAAGGATGATTTTTTCGACATCTCCGCTTGCGAGAGCCCCAAGCGCGGCCGCCACCGCAAGGTAGGTCTTGCCCGTGCCCGCGGGGCCGATTCCGAAGACGACGTCGTTTTTTTCGATGCTTTTTAGGTAGTCGCGCTGGCTAAGGTTTTTGGCGAAAACCGTCCGCCTTTTCAGGGCTATCTTTGCGGGGTTTTCAAAAACCTCCCGCATTTCCCGCCCGCGGCCGTCTTTCACCTTACGCAAAATCGACTCGAAATCCGACTGCGAAACTCCCGTGTTTTGCGCGCGTATTAAATTTAAAATGTCGAAAAATTCGCAGGTTTTGGCGAAGGATTCCCCGTCGCCCGCCTCGATTTTAATCCAGTTGTCCCTCGCGGTTATCACCGCGCCAAGCTCGGCCTCGGCAAGCTCTATGTTTTCCGCTTTGTTTTTGTAAAGCAGGCTCGCTTCGCGGGCGTTTGGCAGGGTTAAAAGGCGTTGCATTAGGCGAATTTTACGAGTTGTTCCCAAAGGGCGTCCATAGACTGGGGGAGCACCTTTGTGTCGGCGATGACGGGCATAAAGTTGGTGTCGCCGTCCCAGCGCGGCACGACATGGCAGTGCAGGTGCTGCGGGATTCCCGCGCCGGCCTTCGCGCCGAGGTTAAAGCCTATGTTGAAGGCGTCGGGGCGGATTGCGTTAGTTAGAATTTCCTTGGCCTTTATTATGGCGTCGAAAAATTCTTCGCGCTCGTCCTTTTCAAGGTCTGACAAATCCGCCACCTGCCTTAGCGGGATAACCAGCAGGTGCCCGCAGTTGTACGGGAACTTATTCATCACAATGTACGAATATTTCCCTTTCCAAATAAGGTGCACGCTTTTAGGGTCTTTCGCCTTCGGGATTTCCAAAAACGGATTACCTCCTTTTTCCCCCTGCGGAAGCTCTATGTACGGCATTCTCCAATAGGAGTGCAATCTTTCCATCGACATGCCTAAATATCATTCGGATTTTTTCGCCTTTGTCAAGGTCGGGGTGGGGGAGAGCAAAAGGGCGCAAAAAAACCGCGCTTTGCGCAATAAAAAAAGAATGCGGCGCGGGCGCGGTTTTTTAAGCGGGCTTTTTTCGACAAAAACGACGAAAAAACCGCCCGCCTATAACAATAAAAAAGGGCTTATTCGGCGGGCTTTGTCTTGGGAAGGCCCGTGATTTTGCCGTTGTCCTTCCAAGAGTCGCGCTTCTTGAGCAAATCGATACGTTCAAAACGTTTCAAAACGCTGCGTTTCTTTGACGAGGCGGAGCCGCCGCTTTTAAGAGAGTTGTGCTGAGACATAAATCTGTTTATCCTTTCAAATTCAAAGTAGGAAAATAAATAGGCTTAGTTTAAAAAAATCAATACTTTTTTTATAAAAATGGATCGCTTTTTTATGATTATGCGCTTTTTCCGCTTGGATAGGCTTATAAAAAGCTAAAAACGGCGTTTTTTGGACGCCGTCGGAGCGCGGAGGGGGAGTTTGCCGCGAATAGTTTTTTTTGCGCGTTATAAGCGCAAATCCGGGGCGGATTTTTTATCCGCCAAAAAAGGCGGCGAAGCAAAAAATTTCGGCGGGGCGGGGCGCGAAATTCTAAAAAAACAGGCGCTTTTATTTTGACTAAAACTCGGGTTTTTATAAAATTCCCCCATTTATTTTTTGATATGATTAAAAGAGTTTTTGTCGAACACAAGGATAACGCTCAAGCCATAAGCTTGATGAAGGACATTAAGGCGAATTTGAAAATCGGCGCCCTAAAAAATCTGCGCATTCTCCAGCGCTACGACGTAGAGGGCGTGGACGACGGCGATTTTGACAAGATGAAGTTCACGCTCTTTTGCGAGGCTCCCGTCGAAAACATCTTTTTGGAAACCTTCCCGATGACCCCCCGCGAAACGGCCTTCGGCATAGAGTATCTGCCCGGGCAGTTCGACCAGCGGGCGGACTCCGCCAGGCAGTGCGCGCAAATCCAGCTCTTGAAGGATGCCAAATTCGCCTGCGCGAAAATTT
>JAGBOM010000326.1 GCA_017633865.1 Opitutales bacterium | reverse complement strand
GGCTTCGCCGATTATCGCGCCCTCGGGGACCTCGGCAATCCGCGCCTCCGCCACCGCAAGCGACGCCGCCCCGACCGCCGAAACAAGCGCGCAAAACAAGGCCAAAAGCAAAGCCTCGCCAAGCAGCTTGCCGAATATGAACTCCGCAAAGCCCACGGGCTTCGACAAAAGCGTAATGACGGTTCTGTTTTCGATTTCCGAATAAATGAGCTGGCAAACAGACGTAATCGCGATTATCGAGCCGAAAAACCCGAGCGCGCCCGAAGTGAAGTTGGCCACGAATTTAATTTCGTCGCCGCCCAAATCCAGCTTCATGGCGTAGGCGGAAAACGCGGTGAGCGCGAGCGCGGCCAAAGATATTAAAAGGACGAGCTTCTGCCTTGCGGCGTCTTTAAAAGTGTTGCGCCCTATTATAAAAATCGCCCTCATTTGCCGCGCCTTTCGCCCACGATTTTGCCGAATATGTTGGAGAGCGTCTCGCCCGCCCTGCCCTCGCCCGCAAACCTTGCGCCGTTTTCCTCGGCGAGAGCCGCGATTTTTTTCTCGGCCTCGGCGGAAAGATTTTCAAAAACAAGAGCCTTCAAATTTTCGCGCCCCAAAACGGAGTCGAGATTCCCCGAAAGCGCCGCCGCGCCCTTATATAAAATGGCGACGCTGTCGCAAAGAGTCTCCACTTCGCCCATCATGTGCGAGCACAAAATTACGGTTTTGCCCATGGCTTTGAGGCGCAAAACGAGGTCGGCCATCGCCTTCATGCCCACGGGGTCGAGCCCCGACGAGGGCTCGTCCAAAACGACGAGGTCGGGGTTGTGGACTATCGCCTGCGCAAGCCCCGCGCGCTGAAGCATTCCCTTGGAGTACCCCGCAAGCGGGCGGTTGGCGGCGTCGCTTAGCCCCACAAGCTCCAAGCTTTCACGGACGCTTTTTTGAAGCCCCGCGCCCCTGAGCCCGCAAAGCCTCCCGTAAAACTCTACAAGCTCCCGCCCCGTCAAAAACCTGTAAAAATTCGGGGCTTCGGGCAGATAGCCTATGCGCCGCTTCGCGCTTTTTGAAATCTTTTCGCCGAACACCAGACACTCGCCCGAGTTCTGCCTCAAAAGCCCCAAAACGATTTTTATCGCCGTGCTTTTGCCCGCTCCGTTCGGGCCCAAAAGCCCGAAAACCTCGCCCTGCTTCACGGTCAGATTCAGGCCCGAAAGCGCCTGAACCCCCACCCCGCGGATTCCGGAGCGGTAGTACTTGCGCAAATTTTTTATCTCTACTGGATTTGCCATTTTTAAAGCTCGATTGTAAAGCCCTTGTATTTTAAATCGGTAAAGTCCGCGTATTCCTCGGCCTTTTTTATGACGTCAGCCATGGCGCGCTTGAGCTCGGCCGCATACTCGCGCACCTCGCGCTCCGCCCCGCAGGCGAGCAGATGAACCCTGCCGTCGTCAAGATTGCGGACAAACCCCGAAACGTCGTAGCCCTTCGCGATAAAGTTCGCCTTGTACCTAAAGCCCACGCCCTGAACATGCCCCTCAAACCAAATCTGAAGCCTGAAATTTTTTCCGCCCATAAACGCCTTTTTTAAAAATTATTTTTCGGCAAAAATCTCCGCAAACTTTTTGTGGATTGAATCGAACGAGCCGTTCGAGAAAAACACGCAGGCTATCTTTGCGCTCTCCGCCTTCGCGTCGGAAACAAGCCTCTCCAAAAGCGCCCCGTTAGACTCGAACGCCGCAAAATTTTCGCCGCCGATTTTCGCGAGGCGGGAAGTGTCCATGCGCTTTTCGTCCGCGATTTTTTTGGAGTTGCAAAAACCGATGTAGGCGCGGTCCGCAAGCTTCAAACTTTCCGCAAACTCCGCCTCGAAAACGTTTGTCTTGGCGGTGTTCGAACGCGGCTCGAAGCACGCGAAAATTTTGCGCCCCCTGAACCTTTCGCGCACCGACTTTAGCGTTTTTGCGATTGCCGTGGGGTGGTGGCCGAAGTCCTCAATGGCGCAAACTTTTTCGCCCCGCAAAATAAGCTCCTGCCTGCGCCTTACCCCTCCGAAATTTTTTAGGGACGAGAGGCTTTTTAGCCCAAGCGGATTTTGAACCCCCAAAATTTCCGCAACCCCCGCTATTGCCATCGCCGCGTTTCTCGCGTTGAATTCGCCCTGCAAGCCCCACTCGATTTTTTTCGACGCCCCTCCGAAATTCAAAACGAACGACGAGCCAAACTCGCCCTCCTTAAAATCGGAAATCCGCAAATCGCTGCCAGCTTCAAAGCCGACTTTTACGCGCTTAACCCACGGCGTTGGCTCCAATGAGGCAATGTTTTCGTCGTCGCCGTTTTCGACAATCGCGCCGCCTCCCGAAACCACTCTGCGCACATGCGTAAACGTGCGCTTTACGTCATACAAGTCGCGGAAGATGTCGGCATGGTCGAACTCGATGTTGTTTATTAGCAAAACGCGCGGGCGGTAGTGTATGAACTTGCTGCGCTTGTCGAAAAACGCGGTGTCGTACTCGTCGCCCTCGATTGCAAAGGGTGAACCCGCGCTTCCAAAATTCGAGCCGCCGGGCAGGTCTTTCGGAACTCCGCCAATCATCCAGCCCGTTCCCGGGTCGATTTGCGAAAGCAGGTACGAGGCGATTGTTGTCGTCGTTGTTTTTCCGTGCGTGCCGCTTACAACCAACGCGGGTCGCGAGCCGATAATTTTCGAGCCTATCAAATCCGCAAGAGACGTAAACTCAAACGCGCGAGTCTGCAACAGCCACTCAATTTCAACATTCATTCGGCTTATCACATTGCCCACCACAACCAAGTCGGGGCTGATTTTTTTGAGCCGCTCGACGTCCCAGCCCTCGCAAATTTCAATGCCAGCGTTTTCGAGAACGCTTTTCATGGGCTCGTAAACGCCCGTGTCGGCGCCGCTAATTTCGTGGCCTATGTTTTTAAGCATCACGGCGATGTTGCCCATTGCCGTGCCGCAAATTCCCATAAAATAAATTTTCATTTTTCTTTGCTTTCCAAATAGTCCAAAAGCGCGTCCCTAAAAAGTATGTGGGCGGTCGATAAAACCCAGAATATTATTATGAGCGCCAAAAATATTTTGCTGCCGCCGAAAATTTCCACGCCGAGCCTATTTCCGCGCAAATTTGCGCAGTAAAATATCAGCCCTATAATTATCAAAAACAGGCTTCCGACAGCCTGAAAGGCTCTATAACCCGTGTAGTCTTTGCGGGCAAAAACAAACACCACGATAATCCCCTCCGCCAAAAACCAAAGCGTCTGTTTGGAATCCAAACCGGACGCGGCTCCCGCAAAAAGCGCAAACAGACAAAAAAACAGCGGAAGCAGCATCGCGCATAAAAAACCTTTGCTTGAAAAACCCCGCGCAAAAAACCTTATAAAAAACGCGGCAAGCGACGCCGAAAAAAACAATATCCAAACCGACACAAAATCCGCCGCGTTCTTCTCTTGTTCGGTTTGGAAGATATCGATATCGTCAAACGGCAGGCTCCAAACAAGGCAGTCAAAGAAAGCAAGCGCGCCATACATTATGGGCAGCGCAAAAATATACGCCAATATGACGCCTGAAAACCTGTCGCCCAAGCCCTCCTCCAGACGGTTGAAGCCCCGCGCGAAAAAGCGGGTTTTTAAAAGCTTAGAAAACATAGCCTCCAAAATCAGTTTTTGCGCAAAAACTCCACGCACTTTTTGACTTCCTTTACGGGGTTGCGCGTGCCCTCGTACTCGATTACAAAATAGCCGTCGTAGCCCTGCGAATCCAAATTTTCCAAAACTTTTTTCATGTCGGCAACGCCTGTGCCAAAGGGCACGCATCGCGCGTCGAGGGCGGCTTTATTCATGTCCTTAAAGTGTATGGCGGCAAGCCTGCCCTTTAAGATGTTGTGGCCCTCGATTGTGTCGAGCCCCGAGCGAATCCAGTGGCCGTTGTCGGCGCAGGCATAAATGTTTTTGTAGGGGCGGATAAGCATTTCCACAAGGCGCGGATAAAAGTAGGCGTTGCTTTTATAGTTGTTGTAGGCGTGGTTGTGGAGCGCCATTTTTACATTGTGCTGCGGCGCGATTTCCTCCCAGAAGGGGAACTGCTCGGGCTTGTCCTCGGTGATGATAACGGGGCAGCCGAACTCCTCTGCAAACTTGCAAAGCCTTTCAACTTCCTCCTTGTTTTTTGAATAGACAACGCCGTAGGAAATTACCTTGATTTTTGCGTCGTTTAAGAGCTTGTGCGCATACGCTTTCTGCTCGTCAGTCATCTGCGGGTTGAAGCGCACGTCGGGATATTTTTTGCTGAGCTTCAAGCCGCCCGAAGCCCCGATGCAGTCCACGCCCACCTGCTTTAAGACGGGTATTAGCTCGTCAAGCGGCAGCTCCGAAAACGTGTAAGTCTGCACCGCGATGTTGCGCGCCGAAAGCGGCAACACACAAAAAGCCAAAGCCGAAATAAAGGGGAAAAGCAATTTTTTCATAATTACATTTTGAAGCTCCGCGCGGGCTTTTCAAGAATAGATTTGGATTTAAATTTTTTTTGCTTTTTAAAAATTTTTGCTTGCAAAAAAGGGGCGCTGAAGTAAATTTATTGACTTTATATTTGATGGACCAGTAGCTCAATGGTAGAGCAGCAGCCTTTTAAGCCGTTGGTTCCGGGTTCAAGTCCCGGCTGGTCCACAAGGATAAAAGCGAGCTGATTATCAGCTCGCTTTTTTCGTTTACCCCCACGCCTTTTCTATTTTTAAAAAGACTAATTAAAAAAACAAAAAGAAAGCGGAACTGTTCGGAGTTCGTTTGGTTTTGGCGAGCGATTCTGGATGAAGAACAAGGAGCAAGGAATAAAAAAGCTTGGAATAGAATTAAAAATTCATTCCAAGCTTTTTTTGACGCGGCGACAAAGTTATTCGCCAAAAGCGCGAAGCCAAAAAAGCAATCGCTTATACCCGCTTGAGGATTTTAATCTGTTCCCGCCGCTGCGCCAAGCCCTTGTTAACCTGTATCGGCGTGCCGTCAGGC
>JAGBOM010000325.1 GCA_017633865.1 Opitutales bacterium | reverse complement strand
CCTGCGCGCGTCAAAATCCGCCGCGCCCTCGCCGGCCACCGCGTTAACATAGTCCTGCAAATCCGACAAGCTGCCAAATAAATCCGCAAAAGACTTTCCTATGGCCTCATAAGCGCCGTAAATACGCTTCGATAAAGGCTCCTTAAACGCGTTCAAATCCGAATCCGCCACAACATGCACCTTCGCGCGCTTCGCCTCCGGAGCCTCCACATAGCCGGCAATCATCTTGCGCGCCTGCGTCATGATTTTTTTCAAGGGCTTGTTGTCGTTTAAGGCCGCGCTAAAAAAGGCAAACGTAAGCGGCAGATTTTTTTTGGCCGAGGCGGGGTCAAGCATGAAGTCGGCCATAAACTCCGCCCAACCTTCGCCGGGCAGCTCCGCAGCGCTGTAGGCTTCAACAGCCAGCCCCCGCGCCTTGCCGTTTTTAACAATCCAGTCAACTAGCTCCGCGCGGATTTTTTTCGGAACGCTCGCGGCCTTGCCGTTAAAAATTCGCAAATCCAGCGCATGCCCTATTTCATGAAACAGCGTGTCAAGCTCGGCAATCTGTTCGGAATTTAAATGCAAAGAATCTCTTTTTAAGTAATACGCGCCGGCAAGTCCGGAACGCTTCTGAACAGAAGAAACTTCGCCCATAAACGGAATGTCGAGAGCGGCTAAAACCCAGCGGCGAATGCCCGAAGGGCTTGCAATGCCTATTTTTTTGTCGCGGACAGAGCGCGGCAACTGCAAATTCGGGTGCATCACAGGCTTAATTTTCAGCTTTTCGTTCGGCTTGCCAATTTGCTCCTTGTATTTTTTGTACTCAGCCTCGCCACGCGGGTCAACGGGCCCCGAAAAGTCAAAACCGCCCACTGCCTGCCTCGACCACTTTTTGCCGAACCTGTAGCGCATGCTTGGGTTTGCGCTGTCAAACCTCTCCGCAAGCGGGATAAGCTCGCCATTGTCGTCAAAAGTGAACGGGTCTTGCAACTTTACAGTCGAGCCGCCCTCGAAAGACGTGTAAACCTCGCCGTCTCGCCTGCCAACATATTTTGTGCCGCGTATGCCATGTTTTAGCAAAATTTGGGCAAATTTATCCCCACCGATAAGTAATCCTGCCGACGATATAACCCTACCAGCAACCCTGTTTGTATTCAATTTCGCTTTTGCCCGCTCAAACTCATCTTCATCAAAACCAAAAGCCTCTTTAAGCAAAGGTAAAATATCTTCTTCGTAAGCTTTTTTAAACTTTTCTAAAATGTCAGGCTGCTCGCTAATAGGCTTGTCTTGGTCGATAACCTCGCCGGGCTTCATGTTGTGAAACCAGTCAAATACACGCCCAAAACCTCTATGAACGTTAAGGTCTGATAATGTTTGCCCCTCGCCAAAAACACCAATCCACTTTTGCAGTTTTTTCGCATCGGCGTTTATGTAATTTATTTGTTCCTCAGCTTCCTTTAAATTGTACTCATAAGCAGTATCGCCCTGCGCAATTTTTTCACGCGCTTCCCGCGCTTGCTTTTCCCAATAAGGCAAACTTGACAATAGCGAATCCAATATTCCCTTCGGGTTGGATTTTAAGTTATAATTATCGCGCAAATCATACACTTCGTCGATTAACTCGTCCAGTGACGCAAAACCCATTTTTTGGTAATCAATAGCCTTGTCGCCTAAACGCACAACATTAATTGGGTTCGACCGGTTTCTATATCCCTCCGCAGTATCCCTTGAAACCGCCATGTAAACACCCCTGCCATGCGCCTGCGCACCCTCGCCATTGTCTTGGTGTTTAGATGTTGCGTCCGCCACATCAAAACCGTCAGCGCCGGTTCCATGATAAACCTTGACTTCATAGCCTTTGCGCCCGCCTTCCTCCGCGACAAGCTTCGCAGCTTCCTCGTAAGCCGATTGGTCGCCGTTCTTGTAGCGCTCGTACAGCTCTCTATGTTTCGCGTTGAGGGCGTCAAGCTCCGCTTCGCTTCGCGTGTCGCCCTCAAGAGAAATTCGCGATTTTTTCTCATCATTATCTTGCCCCGCATCGGGTAAATTTTGTTCTCCGCCAGGCTGCGTTTCAGACATATTTTGAGCGCCAGGCGCGCCTTCCCCCGCGCTTTCGCCAGGCTGCCCTTCCGGCCGCTCCGCTTGCGCGGCCGCGGCTTTTTTCGGGGCAAAAACCCTGTCAAAGGCATAGGAGTCCAAATCCAAGTCGCAAACGCGCAATTTAAAATTGTGCGCAAACACAGCCAGCTCGCGCGCATGGTGCGCGAGGGCCGCGTCAAAAAACGCCTTCAAATCCTCGGCGCTTGCGCCGGGGTTTTCCGCCTTGTAGCCGTCCAAATCCCTCTGCGCCATTTCGCCGGCTTTGTTAAAAATTTCCTCGCGGTCCTGCTTGGTAAACTTCGTGGCCCAAACAACGCGCTCTTTTTCGCCCTGCGGCATTTCGGAAGAAACCCCTATGGGCGTGCCGGTTTCCTTGGCCCACGCGCGTTTTACAAAGGGCTGGAAACGGGCTTCGTTTTCAAACTCCTCTTTTTGATTTTTTCCAAGATGTTTATTGGCGCGCCATTGCCTGTATTTGCCGATTCCGCTGGCGACGCCAAGCGTTATGCCCATGGGCCCGACAGATTCAACCGTATCGTCTTTTATAGCCTGGAAAAATTCCGCAGTGCTCCACGTTCCACGGGCCCACTGCTCGCCGGCATTCATGACGCCGCCCTGCAAGCCTTCTTCCACACTCTCGCCCAAAACGCCCTTGGCCCTGTCGCCGAGAGCCCTCGCAACCTTGCTTCGCAAAACGGGATTCTTCGCGATTAAATCCCCGATTTTTTTTGAAAACGCGCCGGCGGCATACTTGCCAAGGCCCATTCTATTGAGGATTGGGCCAACCTGCAAAGCCTCAATGCCGGCGTACGGCGCGGCTAAAACGAAAGATATTTTCGCGGCCTCGTCCTTGTCCACGCCCTCATTTACAAGCCGCTCAAAGAGCTCGCCCCAACCTTGCGAATAGCCGACCGCCATGCCGCCAAGAGTCTGTCCGACAGTAGTTCCACCCGGCCCCGCAACGCTTCCAGTAGCGCCGCCCGCAACCCTCGCGCCAATGTTTTCAATTAAATACGGCGCGGAAGAGCCCGCCTGCTTTGCCCAGCGGCCCACAACAGTCCTGCCTTGGCT
>JAGBOM010000324.1 GCA_017633865.1 Opitutales bacterium | reverse complement strand
GGCACTCCGTTATTCAAGGCGGAACGCATTGCCCCCGCGGCGAATCCGTATGCGGTATATTATAACGGCGTTTTATACAACCCCGCCACGAAGGGCTGCCCGCAGGCCGCCCGCGACGCCCTTAACCGCCTTATGGCGCTCTCCTACTGGCGCGCGGTAAACGGCCCCGAATTCGCCAAAGCGAAGGCTCCCGCCAAAAACTAAGGCTTGCGAAACGCGGATTTTTCCGAAAATATTTTTTTATGCAAAAGAACAAAGGCATTGTCAGGCTGTTTCGAGCCTTCAAGTATTCCATTGCCGGATTCGCGGCGGCGCTGAAAAACGAGGCCGCTTTCAGGCAGGAAATCGCCCTCGGCGTTCCGCTTTGCGTTTTGGCGGCGTTTTTGGACGTGCCGCCGCTAGGCAAGTGCGCGCTGATATGCTCGATTTTTGCGGTGTGGATTGTGGAGCTCATAAATTCGGCTATCGAGGAGTGCGTAAACCTCGCCTCCCCCGGCATGCACCCCTACGCAAAAAGAGCCAAGGACATGGCCAGCGCCGCCGTTTTTTTGGCGATAGCCTCGGCAATCATAGTCTGGACGGCCGTGCTTTTGCCGGATTATTTTTAAACTTATGTATCAAAATGCCGGTTGACATTGCCCCGCAAATTTTTTACATTCATCTTTAGAAAGATTTTTTATGGATAGACGCAACTTTTTAAGAAACGCCGCGGGCTCGTTTTTGGGGTACTCCGTCATAGCGGTCGCCCCGCAGACTTTGATGGCCTCGACAGAGCGCGCCCTCGCCGCGAACGCCAACACGAAAACCCCGCAGGGCAAGCATTCGCTGACGTTTAACCCGATTATGAAAAGCGTCGCGCTGAACTGCGATGTTTTGGTGTCGGGCGGCGGGCTTGCGGGCATTGCGGCGGCGCTTAGCGCGGCGCGAAAGGGCTCGAAGGTGGTTTTGGTTCAAAACCGCTCGAGGCTCGGCGGCAACTCAAGCTCGGAAATCCGCATGCACCCCATGGGGCTCAAAAGCGAGGCTCTCGGCCAGCGCGAGGGCGGCATAATCGAGGAGCTCAAGCTCGAAAACGCCGCCAAGAACCCCCTGCTCTCCTGGGAGGTTTGGGACTTGATGCTCTACGACAAGTGCGTGTCGGAGCCCAACATAACCCTTCTTTTAGACACCTCCGTATATTCCGTCGAGAAAAAGGGCTCGGAAATCAAGGCCGCGCTCGCCAGAAGCGACGCCGACATGACCGAGTACAAAATCTCCGCGAAAATGTTTGTCGACGCCTCCGGAGACTCCCTCATGGCGATATCCGCGGGCGCCGAGATTATGACGGGCAGAGAGGGCCCCGACGCCTTCGGCGAAAAGCGCGGCGGCTACGACGAAATCGGCACGCGCCAGGGCTCGAGCATCATGTTTACCACAAAAACGCTCGACCACCCCGCGCCCTACAAGGCTCCGTCGTGGGCGAAAAAGCTGGACGAAAGCCACTTTAAAAACCGCCCGATAAACAACAATTTCGACTTCGGCTACTGGTGGATAGAGCTCGGAGGCGTTTACGACGCCATTCGCGACAACAACCTTCTGCGCCGCGAGCTTCTGGCCATAATTTTCGGCATTTGGGACTACATTAAAAACAGCGGCAAATTCCCCGAGGCCGACAACAGGGTTCTCGACTGGATAGGCATGGTTCCCGGCCGCCGCGACACCGTAAGAATCGTCGGCGACAGAATCCTTACCCAGCACGACATCGAGGGCAAGTGGAGGGAATTTGACGACGCCGTGGCCGTCGGCGGCTGGCCTATGGACGACCACCCCAAAGGCGGCTTTTTCGACTCGAACCGCGGCGCCTGCGCGCAGGACCATTCCGTGCCCTACTACAACATTCCTTTCTCCTGCCTCTACGCAAAGGGGCTTGACAATCTGCTGATGGCGGGGCGCAACATAAGCTGCTCGCACGTCGCCTTCACCTCCACAAGGGTGATGTGCACCTGCGCGGCCATGGGCCAGGCGGCGGGAACGGCGGCACACATCTGCGCGAAAAGCTCCACAACCCCGCGCAAGCTCCGCAACACGCCCTCCGCCCTAAAAGCCCTGCAAAACGAGCTTCTGCGCGACGACCAAACGATAATCGGCGTTTCCAGCGACGACCCACGCGACCTCGCCCGCAAGGCGCGCGTTTCCGCATCGGAATCCGCCGAGGGCTCAAAGCCCGAAAACGTGGTCAGCGGCTCGACTTTGGACTTCCCGAAGCAGAATTTGAACAGGTGGGTCGCCCCCGCCGCAAAAAAGCCGTGGATAAAGCTCGAGTGGGACGCCCCGCAGAAAATTTCGCAAGTGCGCATAGTTTTCGACTCTTTGTTTGGCCCGACCACGCAGACCTCCATTCCGTATTTATTAAAGGCGATAAAGCGGGGGCCGGAAAGGTGCGTCGTGAAAGACTACACGCTTACGGCGATTTTGCCGAACGGCTCGGAAAAGGTGCTTGCGGACGTAAAGGGCAACTACCAAAAGCTTGCGGCGCACAAGTTTAAGCAGATTTTGGCGAAGGGGATACGGATTGACGTATCGGCCACCAACGGCGCGCAGCAGGCTCGCATTAAGGAGATCCGCGCGGAGGCTTAAGACGCTTGCTTTGGCTTTGCGCTTTCGGCGCGGAACGGTGTCGCTTAAAAAAAAGACGGCAATGTCGAGCATGTAAATACACTCCACCGCCGTCTTTTTTTGCTCCTTGTTCCGCGTCCAAAATCGCTCGCCAAAATCGAGAGTAAACAACGGGCTTTACAAATTAAAAAAGCCAACTCGGAAAGATTTTTATTTCTTTTTTAAATAAGATTTTTTCTTGCTTTTTAATTAGACTATTTAAAAAAAAGAGAAATAAAACCGTTCAGAGTTCGTTCTTTTTGGCGCATTGATTTTTTATGAACAAGCAGGCGCGAGCGCAAAAAAAGCTCGGAATAGGATTAAAAATTCATTCCGGGCTTCTTTTTGCCGAAGCAACGAACTTCTTCGCAAAAAGCAATCGCCAAAAAAAGTGTTGCATAGGGAATGTCGGTTGTGCTAAATTTCCCGCTTTAATTTGACAAATGAAAAGATACGCCAAAGACCACGAGTGGATTTGCACAGATTCAGAAGGCATCGCATCAATAGGAATTAGCGAGTTTGCGCTAAGGGATTTTGGCGAGGTTAATTTTGTTGAATTGCCGGAAATCGGCTCGGTTTTCGGTAGGGGGCAGGCCTTCGCGGTTATAAAATCCAAGGAGGCTTCAAGCGAGGTTTACATGCCCGCAGGCGGCAAAATCGTCGAGGTAAACGGCCAGCTAGAGGACTTCCCGCAAATCATAAGCTCGGATCCCGAAGGCTTGGGCTGGATTGTAAAAATAATCCCCTCAACCCCCGAAGAAATCGCCGAGCTGATGGACAAAGAGCAATATCTTAAACTCGCACAGCAAGACTCCGAAGAATAGCCGCCATGAAAAGATTTTACGCCATGCCAGCGATTTTGACGCTCGCCCTGAGCCTAATTCTTGGCGCGTGCAAGAGCGGGGACGAAATCTACACGCGCGACATTTTTATAGACAGCGCGCCGCAGGGGGCGACGGTAATCGTCAACGGCATAGCCCTTTCAAAGACGCCTCTAACCTTGAACGTCGGAGCGACGGACGGCGGCTGCTTTTTAATCCCGACGCAAATAATACTTCTTGCGCCCAACAAAGACACCCACACGCAAATAATATCATACCCCGCCTACAAGCCGGGCAACGAGGATATAAGCAGGATTCCCGAAACATTGAACTTTGACATGTCCGTCCCGACGGCGGAAAACAAATAAAAAAATATGTCCGACAGAGTAAAATACATTCTCGACGAGGAAAAAATCCCGAAATATTGGTACAATATCGAGGCGGATTTGCCCGTCAAAACTCCCCCGCACCTCAACCCCGCAACCTGCAAGCCCGCGACCGCCGACGAGCTCGGAGTGGTGTTTCCCAAAACCATAGTCGAGCAGGAGCTTTCCAAGGAAAGATACATACCCATACCCGAGCCCGTGCGCGAAATTATGCGCCAGTGGCGGCCCTCGCCGCTTTTCAGGGCAAGAAGGCTCGAAAAAGCGCTGGGAACCCCCGCGAGAATCTACTACAAGTACGAGGGCGTAAGCCCGTCGGGCTCGCACAAGACCAACAGCGCCCTCGCGCAGGCGTTTGAAAACAAGCGCTGCGGCACTAAAAAAGTCACGACCGAAACGGGCGCCGGCCAATGGGGCTCCGCCCTAAGCCAGGCCTGCAACATCTTCGGGCTCGAGTGCAAAGTATTTATGGTAAAATGCTCCTTCAACCAAAAGCCCTACAGAAAGGCGCTGATGGAGCTTTACGGAGGCCATGTAGTGGCCTCGCCCAGCGACACTACCGAAGTCGGCAGGGCGGTTCTGGCAAAAGACCCGAACTGCAGCGGCTCGCTGGGCATAGCGATTTCCGAAGCGATTGAGGAAATGATCAAGGGCGAAAACACAAAATACTGCCTCGGATC
>JAGBOM010000323.1 GCA_017633865.1 Opitutales bacterium | reverse complement strand
TGAATACAAAATAAAGATAACCGAGCTGAATACAATAAAGCATGTTCTTAAAAACAATAAAAAGAAACGCCGACCGGCAAAAAATTTCACAAAGGAATCCCTCGTAAAAGAGTTTGAGCAAACGGTTCGCAAAAGCCGCGAATTTCTTGCGAAGGTTGGGGTTTGCGATGTTACAATCGCCTTTATAAAAGGCGCGTTCGGGGAAATGCTGAACGATGGCGGATTTCGCGCTCTGTTAAAATCCGAGGGGTTCAACACCATTCCCTCGCAACTCATGCAATAAAAATGAAAACATTAAAACCCGCCTTCGATTTAAATTGCGTCAAAATAAAAATCGGCGAACTGCAAGAGACCGCGCCTCGCCGAGATTTTCGCTCCTTGGCGTCCTATCAGTATATTTTAGCTTCGATAAAATCGCTCGGAGTCATCCAGCCGATTGTAGTAACGGGTTCGCGCGGCGGAGGATACAGAATATTGGACGGGCATATCCGCTTCTATGCATTGAGGGAACTCGGGCAGGAATATGTTTATTGCATCGTATCCACAGACGACGAACGCTACACTTTCGACGCCCAGATAAACAGCTTAAGCTCTTTTCAACGCGCAAGCATGATTCAGAAAGTAGTTAACGGAGGAGTGCCGCTGGAACGGATTGCCGAATCGCTCGGGGTTTCGGTATCCAAATTAAAATCCGATATGGACGCCACAAAAGGCATTGATAAAGCCGCTATAGATATTTTAAAATCGGCAAATGTTTCGCGCGCCGCGTTGCAGGCATTGCGAAAGGTTAAACCTTTGCGCCAAATAGAAATAGCCGAAAGAATGGCGGCCGAAGGGAAATTTTCCTGCATTTTTGTAAGCGGAATGGTGATGGCGACTCCGCCCAATATGCTTGTAAGTGCGGTAAATATGCGCCGTACGCGCTCCGAAGACGCCTACGAAATATCAAGTCTTGAGACAAATTCCAAAAATCTTATGGCGAAAGTAAGGGAAGCTGAAGAAAAATACAGCACCCAAATTTATGAACTTACAGTAATCTGCGGATTTTTAAATAAACTATTCAAGAATCAAAAAATAGACAGCTATATCCAGCGAAATTTTTCGGAATCCCATTCGCGGCTAAAGAAAATTTCAAAATTGAACGGGAATTTGTTAGGCGATAGTGAAATCTAATTTCGCATATTGGCTTTCCCGCTCCGCCATGCGTTTTCGCATATAATTTTATTTCAGGGCGCAAAAAAGCGCGCGCGAAAGAAGTTCCGCGCGCGCTTAGTTTAAAAAATTTTTGTCTTAAATTTTAAGGTTTTGCCCTTGTTTTTACGATTAGGGGACGACCTTGTTCAGCGAGTATTCCACGATGCCTTCCGCGCCGTTTTCCTTAAGCGCGGGTATGATTTCGCGGACGGTTTTTTCGTCAACGATAGTTTCGATAGCCACCCATGCGGGGTCGGAAAGCTGCGAGATTGTCGGCGTGCGCAATGCCGGAAGAGTCGCCACTATGCGCGACAGGCTCGACTTCGGGAGGTTCATCTTAAGCCCAACCTTGCTCGCCGCCGCCAGCGCGGACTGCAAAAGCATCGCGATAGACTCTATCTTTCTGCGCTTTTCGGGGGTTTCCCAAGCCTTTTTATTGGCGATAAACTTTGTGTTTGTGTAGAGCATCGTGTCGATAATGCGCAGGTTGTTCGCCCTTATCGAAGAGCCTGTTTCGGTGATGTCGGCGATGGCGTCTACCAAGTCGGGAACCTTTACTTCGGTCGCGCCCCAAGAGAATTCAACCTCCGCGTTTACGCCCTTGTCCTGCAAATATTTTTTCGTAAAATTAACGAGCTCGGTGGCGACGCGCTTGCCGTTAAGGTCTTCAAGAGTCTTGATGTCGCTGTCCTCCTTGACGCACAGAACCCACCTGCTTTTAAGGGAGGTCGCCTTGCTGTAGACGAGGTCGCAAACTTCGACGACGTCGGAATTGTTTTCGATAATCCAGTCGTACCCCGTAAGGCCGCAGTCGAAGAAGCCGAGCTCCACGTAGCGGCTGATTTCCTGAGCGCGGACAAAGCGGCCGTCCAATTCGGGGTCGTCTATCGAAGGCTTGTACGAGCGGGAGCTTTTGGCGATTTTCCAGCCTGCCCTGCCGAACAAATTTATTGTTGACTCTTCGAGGCTGCCCTTCGGCAAGCCCAGCATAAGAAGCGGTGTACTCACGGTTCTGTTCCTTTATCTATATAAAAACGGGCGGGGTTGCCGCCTTTGGTGAAAAAATGGTGCGGGCAGGCAGAATCGAACTGCCACAGTCTGCTTGGAAAACAGAAGTTCTACCACTAAACTATGCCCGCAAAGTTGTAAAACTAAAGACAAAATATAAATTAAAAACCCTCCCGCGCGTCAAGAGTTTTTTAAAAAAAAGCCCGCATTTTTCTTTTCGCTAAAAGCCCTCTACTCTTTAACCACGCAAGCCGCGCGCGAATTTTCGGGCTTGCTTATTCGTGGCGATATAAATTTGCGCGCAAACACCAACAGAAGCGCCGCTATTGAAACATAGTAGCACGCCCGCGCGAAAACGTCGCCATGCTTGGCGTAAAAAGTCGTTTTGCCTTCAAAGTTCAAGTAGCTAACAACGTCCGCATAGCCCGAGCACCTCGCGTATATGCTGCCGTTTTCGCCGCAAAGCGGCGAGCCAAGTTTGCGCTTGCCAGTTTCGGAGTCAAGCGGCTGCATAAAACCGTCAAACACGTCCAAAACCGCCGCGGCCTCGCCCGTGCCGTCGAAAATTCCGCCGTCCTTGTTTTTTAGGGTGAAAGACGGCGTCATTCTGCCGTACTGGTCGAACACCCCGCTTAGGCCGTTTACCGAAGCCCTCAAAACAGGCCGTCTGAAAGATACAGCCTGAAGCGCCGAATGAGCCGCGTGCTGCCAGGCTCCGCCCTCCCTGCCGTACCACGAATCGTTAGTGCACACAAAAATGTACTCGGCTCCCGTCAAAACGGCGTCGCGCACCAAGTTCGGGAACACGTCCTCATAGCAGATTACGGGCGAAATTTTGCGGATTTTGTTTTTAATTTTTACGTCGAAGCAGACGGCGGAGTCGCCCCTTGTAAGAGAGCCGATTGGAACAATCGTTTTTACAAGACCCTCGCACCATGAGGGAATGTACTCGCCGAAAGGCACCAAGTGGCGCTTGGCGTAAAACTCGCCGCTTAGCCCCGAAGTTTCCGACACAAAAGCCGCTATGTTGTGCTTCTTAGCTGGAGAGCCGTCTTTCGGCGGGATATACGCGCCGTTGCCCATAATAATCGGGGCTGAAACTTCCGCGGAAAGCTCCTCCGCCCAGCTTTTTATTTGCGGAGTGCCGATAATCGGCCACATCGGCGGCGTGGAGGACTCGCTCCATAAAACAGCGTCAACCCTCGCGTTTTTAAGCGGGAGAGTGAGCGCGCGCAGCGTTTCGAGATTTTTCATGCCGCTTGCAGCGTCCCAATTTAAAATCCCCGCAAAATCCGTCTGCACCATGCCGACCCTAAATTCCACGCGGGCGTTTTTTACGCTCGGCATGTTGAGAATATACATGTAAAGGCTCGCCATCACAAAAATCGCGGCCAAATAAAATTCCGGCGTTATCCTCGCGAATTTTGAAAGCGGGGCTCCTGAGCGAATCCTAGCCCTGTGCCAGGCAAACATCCTAAAAATGTAGCTTGCAAGCGCGAGGTTAAAGAAAATCAGCATAAACGAAACGATGTACGCCCCGCCGAATTCCGCAATCTGTATGACGGCCGGCCTCCTCCACTGGCTGTGCCCCAAAAGCAGCCACGGAAAACCCGTAAATAAAAACGACCTCAAATACTCGAGCCCGACCCATAAAGCCCCCAAAAAGCCGAGCTTCCCAAGCCTCTTAAAAAATCCGTCCCCCTCAAGCGGCGCAAAAAGCCGAACGCAAAAAATCCAAAACGCGAAAAACAAGGCTAACACGCCCGAAAGCGCCGCCAAAAAGAACCACCCGCTCGGCGGATACACAAACCTTAACCAGGCTAAAATGACGGCCCACGCCAGCCAAGAACCAAAAAACGCCGCGCCGAAAAACCCCGAATTAGAGCCCCTCCAAAACTTCGCCCCGAAATATCAAAACGCGGCGAAAACG
>JAGBOM010000322.1 GCA_017633865.1 Opitutales bacterium | reverse complement strand
TTCTGTCGACTATCCCCATTTTGCAGGACTTCTCCGGCGCGAAGCAGCCCGTCTGCGCCAGAAGCGCGATGATTGCAACCTGCCTTATGTAGGTGGATTTGCCCGCCATGTTGGGCCCCGTGACAATCGCGATTTGCTCGCGCGAGGAGGATAGCTTGGCGTCGTTGGGCACGAAGGACGACGTTAAGGAGGCGCTGTTTTTGCGCAGCATTTGCTCGACAACGGGGTGGCGGCCGTCCTCGATTTCGAGGGCGTCGCCGTCGTTTATTTCGGGGCGGCAGTACGACCACTCCCTCGCGAGCTCCGCCCAGCCCCTGAATACGTCGATTTCAGAAATCTCGCGCGCGGCGAGAGCCAGTTTTTTGGCGTATTTTAGAGTTTCGTCGACAATGCCCATGAAAACGCTTTCCTCCCTTTCCGCCGCGGCGACTTCGCTGTGGAGAATTTCCTTCTCCTTTTGGCGGAGCTCCTCGGTTGTGTAGCGCTCGGCGTTCGTCATGGTCTGCTTTCTTATGTAGCGCGGGGGCACGAGGCTCAAATTAGACTTTGTAACCTCTATAAAATATCCGAATGCTCCGTTGTATTTTACGCGCAGGTTTTTTATGCCGGTTGCCTCCTGCTCGCGCCGCTCGAGATCGGCAAGCCACGCTTTGGAGTCGGAGCCCATGAGGCGGAGCTCGTCGAGCTTTGGGTCGAAGCCCGGGCGGATTACGCCGCCGTCTTGGAGCTTTGCGGGGAGCTCGTCGTTGAGGGCGGCCTCGAGCAGCCTTTCGAGCTCGGAGAAGTCGCCGATGTTTTCGGCGGTTTTTATGGATACGCTCGAGTAGGTGCTTTTAAGCGCGGACTTTATGGGCTCGAACTGGCGGATTGACGCAAGCAGCGCCCCGAGCTCGCGCGGGGAGCGTATGCGGTTTTGAAGCCTGCCGAGGATTCTCGGAATGTCGCGCATGTTTTTGAGGTATTCGGCGATTTCCAGGCTCTCCCTTTCGCAATTTAAAAAGTTTTGCACGGAGTCTTGGCGGCGGTTGATTTCCGATATGTCGAGGGTCGGGCTTGCGAGGAAGGACTCCAAAAGCCTCGCGCCCATGGGGGTGATGGTGCGGTCGACGGCGTCGAGAAGGCCGCCCTCGCGCGCGCCGCTTGAGGTGCGGAAAATTTCGAGGTTGCGCTGGGTTGCGGCGTCTATCAAAAGGCATTTTTCCGTGGCGAGCTTGCGTATGCCGTCTATATTTTTTGGCGGGTTTCTAAGGTTTTCGGCAACGTAGTACAATAGGGCGCCCGCGGGGCCCGCGGCGGGGTCGTCGTCCGACAGGCCGAAGCCCTCGAGGTTTTTTACGGAGAGGGTTTGTTTTAGAATTTCCGCGCCGTAGCGCGGCTCGAAGCGGTAGTCGGGCAGGCGGGTAATCGGCCTAAGGTCGGCGAGGCTTCTGAAGATTGCGTTCCAGCCGCAGAGGGTTTCGTCGGTTTTCCAAGAGTCGGAGGCGGCTTCGGGCAGGAGCAGCTCCTTGGGGTTTACGGAGTTTAGAACGGACAGGAAGTTTTCGGGCTTTTTAAAGTCGGCGCAGAAGAACTCGGCGGTGCTGACGTCGAGCCACGAGGCCTGCAGGGAGTAGTCTTTGCGGATTGCGAATGCGAGTATGTAGCTGCCGCTTTTGCTGTCGAGCTGGGCGTCTTCAAGCATTGTGCCGGGGGTGAGTATGCGGCTTAGCGAGCGTTTTACCAGCTTGCCCGCCTTCGGGATTTCGTCCTGCTCGCAGATTGCCACCTTTTTGCCCGCCGACAGAAGCTTTGGCAGGTATTGCGAAAGGGCGTGGTAGGGTATGCCCGCCATGGGGTAGCTGGAGCGTTTGGTGAGGACTATGCCCAGGATGGGCGCGCATTCGACGGCGTCGTCGTAGAACATTTCGTAAAAGTCGCCGAGCCGGAAGAGCAGGGCGGTGTCTTTTGGCAGGGCGTTTCTGTACGCCCAGTACTGCTCCATCATTGGCGTTTGTTTCTCCGAATTTTCCGACATATTTTTTATTTTATTTTTAGCGCTTCTTTTAAACTAATTTTACGCGCCGTTCAATCAATTTTATGCCGTATTCTTTCGCAAAAAAAAAGTTCGGGCGCGGGGGCGTCCGAACTTGGCGGGTTTTGGGCGGGGTTATATTTTGAATACGCCGTCTTTGACTTCGCCGGAGAGTATCGCGCGGGCGAGCGGGTTTTCGATTTTTCGGTCGATAACCCTTCTTAGCGGGCGCGCTCCGTAGACGGGGTCGTAGCCCTCTATGACGAGGTCGTCGAGGGTGGATTTTGAAACCTCCACTTTTATGTTTTGGCGGGTGAGCCTTTTGTTGAGCATTTCGATATGCAGCTTTATAATTTGCTCTATCTGGCTTTGCGTGAGAGCCTTGAAGGTTATGACGTCGTCAATCCTGTTCA
Organism: Opitutales bacterium; assembly: GCA_017633865.1. Lineage (GTDB taxonomy): Bacteria > Verrucomicrobiota > Verrucomicrobiia > Opitutales > Intestinicryptomonadaceae > Intestinicryptomonas. The sequence goes on along the minus strand of JAGBOM010000322.1, from coordinate 127 downwards.
AAAACTCGGGCTTGAAGCGGGCGCGAAGCTCGCCCGAAACCGCCTCCTGCGCGGCGCGGGAGAGGCTGCCGTCCTTCTCGATTTTCGCGTCTATTATAAAGCGCGCGCCGATGTTGGAGGTCATGAT
>JAGBOM010000321.1 GCA_017633865.1 Opitutales bacterium | reverse complement strand
GCCCGTCCTTACCGCCTTTTTCGAGCCAATAAACGTGCTTTTCCGCGCCCAGATAGACGGCCTCGGCGACGGCGTCTTTCATGGCGCAGACCTTTCTTTGGTAGTCCTTAATTTCGCTTGAGAGGCTTTCGTCCTGCGTTCGCGCGGCTATTGCGGACAAGTTTTTCGCGAGGATTGAAAGCGGCTCCTCGAGCGTGTTTGCAGTCCACTCGGGGGAGGCGAGGCGCACGGTGTCTTTTTTTACAAGGTTTTCCTTTCGGATTTTCGCGAAGAAGTTTTCAACCGCGGCGAGGGCGGCCACAACGCTTTCCTTCTCGAAGACGCTTGCGGAGGGCGCGCGGGTAATCAGGCCGCGCTTTTTGAGAGGGTCGTAAATTCTTCTAAGCTCTTTTGCCATGCCCGAGCTTGAAATCGAAAGCCCGAAGCTCTCGGCGGCGACCTTCGGCATAAGGTGGGCTTCGTCTATCACGCACATGTCGTCGGCAAAAAGCACTCCGCGGGTTCCGATTTCCTCCGCGGCTCCCGCCGCAATGAGCGCGAAAAGCAGGCTGTGGTTTAAAATCACGACGTCCGCGCCCGCCACGGCCTTGCGCGCCTTTTGGTAAAAGCAGGTTCCGTCCGGGCATTTTTTTGGGGAGCAGCTTGAGGAGTCCGCGTTCACCCAGTTCCAGACGTCCCAATTCGGGCGCGGGTTGAGCTCCTCGACCATTCCTGTTTTTGTGCACAGAGCCCATTCGGCGATTCTTTCAAGCTCCGCGCTTTCGTCGGTTCTAAAAAGCTCGGTCTTTTCGGCGATAGCCCTTTTTAGGCGGCTTGTGCAAAGGTAGTTAGCGCGCCCCACCAAAAACGCCGTCTTAAAATCCGCGAACTCCGCGAGGTTTGAATCCCTCGAAAACAGAAGCCTTACAAGCGGCAAGTCCTTGCGCAAAAGCTGCTCCTGAAGCGCGATTGTGTTTGTGGCCACAACAAGCTGCCTGCGGAATCTTTTTGCCGCGATTATGCCCGGGATAAGGTAGGCGAGGCTTTTGCCGACGCCCGTTCCCGCCTCGAAGACCAGGGGCGAATCCGTCTCGAAAGCCTCCGAGCACATCCGCGCCATAAGCTCCTGCTCGGGCCTGTGCTCGAAGCCCATGTTCGCAAAAAGAGACCCTCCGTCGCGGAAAATAGAGTCGCTCAAATCCGCCAAGACGAAAGGGTCTCTTCTTTCGGGGGAAAACATTTTTTTATATAGTGTATATCGTCCCCGGCTATTTCTTAAAATTGCGCATGTGCTTCCACGCCCTCATCATTCCGCCGAAAGAGCCGAACACGTCGCAGACGGCGCTGGGCTCGTAGCCGCAATGGAGCATGCAGTCCTTGCATTCGGGGCGCTCGCCGTTGTGGCCGAGCTTGTAGGAGTCGATGCATTCGAGAAGCTCCTTGTAGGTCTTGACGTAGCCGTCGTTTATGAGGTAGCAGGGCTTTTGCCAGCCGAAAATGCTGTAGCAGGGGTTGCCCCACGGCGTGCATTCGTACTCCTGCTCGCCCTTCAAGAACGCCAGGAAGCTCGGCGAATGGTTGAACACCCATTTCGGGTTCGGCTTTGAAAGGATTTTTTTGAAGAGCTCGACGGTCTTTTTGCGCTCCAAAAATATTTCCTGATTCGCGGCCTTTTCGTACGGGAAGCCGGGCGAAATCATCATGCCCTCGACGCCGAGAGCCATCGTTTCGTCAAAATGCCTGCGAACCTCGTCGGGGTCGGCGTTGTTGAAAATCGTGGTGTTTGTCGTAACCCTGAAGCCGCGCTTTACGGCCTCTTTTATCGCCTTTACTGCGGTGGCGTGCGCCCCCGGCCTGTTTACGGAGCGGTCGTGCACGGCCTCCACTCCGTCGAGGTGTATGCCGAACGAAAAATATTTGTTCGGCTTAAAGAGGTCGATTTTTTTGAGCAAAATTTGCGCGTTCGTGCAGAGGTAGATGTACTTTTTCCTGTCGATAAAGCCCTGCACCATTTCGGGCATTTCTTCGTGGATTAGGGGCTCTCCGCCCGCGATGCTCACCATGGGCGCCCCGCACTCCTCAATCGCGCGCCACGCGTCCTCCTTGGGCATGCGCCTTTTGAGGATTTCGGCGGGGTATTGGATTTTGCCGCAGCCCACGCAATTTAAATTGCACTGGAAAAGCGGCTCGAGCATCATAACGAGGGGATAGCGCTTGACGCCTTTAATGGAATTGCCAAGCGCGTACTTGGCCACTGTCATTGCTTGTGAAACGGGTACTGCCATAATCAAAAAAAGAATGCACTATTGTTTAAAGCTTTCAAGATTTTTTTATGCTTGCAAACGTGGCGCGCATGAATTTAAAAAAAAGCCTTTAAAAATAATTTTATGAAAAACTCGATAAAAATAATCGGAATATCCACATTGCTCGCCTGCGCAGGCCTCTCTTTTGCGGACACCGTCGTGTTCCAGAACGGGGACAAGCTAACAGGGCAAATTGTTTCAAAAACGGAAACCGAAGTTGTGCTTAAAACGGCTTTCGGCGAATTGAAAATCCCGGCTACTGCCTTGGTTCCCCAAGCAGAGGCTAAGGCGGCGGAAAACGCCGAAGATATCGCCGTAGCGACATCCGGCAATACCGCGGAAAAGGCAAAAGCAAACGCCGCCGAGGCGGCCCCCTCCACAGCGCCCGCGGCCGCCCAGGAACCCGCGGACAAGTCCATTATGGAGCATTTCGATTCTTGGATGGACGACTACAGAAAGTTCGTGCATGAAAACGTGCCCGAAGGCTGGGAGTTCAAAATTAGCGGCGCTATCGAACGCCGCAAGACCACGTCCTCCACAAATTCCTACACCTTCGCTTTCGAGGCCAAAAAGAAGTGGGGAGAGTCCGACGAATTTTACGCGAAAGCGTTCTACGACTTCGCTTCCGAAAAGAACGAAATCGGCCACGAAAGCACCACGACCGACAAATACGGCGTCATCACCAACTACAAGCACTACTTTGACGAATCGCCGTGGTTCTTCTCCAATACGCTTACCTACCAGGTGGACTTCGTAAAGGGCATACGCGACCAGATTGACGAAATCGCCGGCTTTGGCCGCCAGTTCAAGTTCTTAGACGACACCCTGGTAATCAACCTCTCCGTCGGCCCCGCCTTGCGCTACATCAACGCGAAAGGCTTTGACGACCACTTCGTGCCCATGGGCACGTTCATTCAGGACTTGGCCTGGAATTTCCACAAATATATGCGCTTTGAGGAATCGTTCTACGCCGGCGTAAGCCTCACCAACGTCCACAACTACAACTACATCGTAACCCTTGGGCTCGTGTTCGACGTGACCGACGTTCTCGACATCGCACTGCGCTATTACTATAGCTACGACTGCGTAAACGCCTCCACGGCGCAGAAGTCCGAAGAGCGCATAACCTTGGGCTTCGAAATTCCCTTCAAATAATGGGGAAGGCCTCCGGGCTAACTTAAGGCAAGCTTTTGCAACGGGGCGCGGCGGTTAGCCGCGCCTTTTTTGCCGGTTGGCGCAACGTATTCAAAAAAACAAAAGCTATAAAAAATATCCAAAGTATTTTTTACAGATTCCGCCGCGTATGCTAAATTTCGGGCATGGATATAGAATCTGCCCAATCAATAGGCGCGGGCGTAATGGTGCTCACGTCGCTTTTGGGGTCGTACTATTTGGCGCTGAGAATTCGCGAATACCACAGCGGCGCGCGCGACTCCGAAAATTATTTCGTAACGCAGTCCCGCCTCGAGCATCTTCGCGGCGAGATTATGAAAACCGTATCGGAGGCCGCGCAGGATTTGCGCACGCTGCGCACGGAAATCCGCGAGGATATCCGCTCAATGCAGCGGCAGTACGCCAAGGCGATTTCCGAGATGGGCGAGCTTATCAGCCGCAACTCGCAAAACATATCGTCGCTCGCCGCGCAGGCGCGAATGGCAAACCAAAGAATCAGCGAGCTTTCGCTCAAAACCGACAAGCTCGCCATGAAGCTCAAGGACTAAGCCCATGCCAAACAAGGCTATTGCGCGCGAATCGCGCAGAATATCGATACTTTTGCAGCTTCAGGCCGCGTACCCCGCGGGGCTGACTATGGAGGGGATTTTGCAGGGGCTTTTAATCTTCGGCAAAAAAACGAAAAAGGCGAAGATTGCCGCCGAGCTTGCGTATCTGGAGGAAAAGGGCTTTATCGCGAAAGCCCCGTCCAGAATCAGCGCGGGTTTTTTCAGGTACAGGCTCTCCGCGGGTGGGCTCGAATATCTCGAATCCGAGGGCTTTTAATATGGACGAAATTAAGACAGGCTCCTTGCCGACGCCCGAAAACTCCGGCGAAAATTCCAAGTCTGGCGAATTTAAAAAATACCTGAAAATTTTGAAAAACGCGGGGCGCAAAACCCGCGTAGAGGTCGAGCGTTTGGCAAAGAGCGGCAAATTTTCCGAGGCGGCAATCGCCATGGCGTGGG
>JAGBOM010000320.1 GCA_017633865.1 Opitutales bacterium | reverse complement strand
GAATTTCTGAACAACCGCGACGGCGAAATTATCGGCGAGCTCACCAAAAAAATGGAGGAGGCCTCCAAGAAACTGGACTTTGAAAAAGCCGCAAAATACCGCGACGCCATCTGCGCCATACAAGAGACCAAAAAAATGCGCGCCCTAAACCAAGACCCCGCCCGCGCCCCCCGCGCAGAGGCCGCGAACGCGGCAAGGCTTTTGGGCGAAGTCCTCAATTTCGGCGGCGAAATCCGCGCCATGGAGTGCTTCGACATCTCGCATATCGCCGGCTCCTTCACAGTGGCGTCAATGGTTCATTTCGACCGCGGCCTCCCCGCGAAAAACAAGTACAGGCGCTTCCGCCTCTCGACCCATAACAACGACTACGCCTCAATGCTCGAGGCCGTGTCGCGCCGCTACAAAAGACTTTTCGACGAGCGCAAGCCCATGCCCGACCTCGTCGTGATAGACGGCGGCAAAGGGCAGGTGAAGTCCGCGCTCGACGCCTTCGACCTCCATAAAATCCCCCGCCCGCTAATCATAGGCCTCGCCAAGCGCGAGGAAACCGTAGTCTGCTCCGACAAAACCGAAATCAAACTCCCGCGGGACAACGAGGCGCTAAAGCTCCTGCAAAGAATCCGCGACGAAGCCCACCGCTTCGCGAACTCCTACCGCGAAACCCTCCAGCGCAAAAAAATCAAGGAAAGCGTTTTGGACGACTTCGACGGCCTGGGCCCGAAAAAGAAGGAAGCCCTCCTGAAACGCTTCGGCTCCATCTCAAAAATTAAAAAGGCGACGGCGGAAGAGCTCGCGCAGGCGGACGGCATCGGCCCGAAAACCGCCCGCGCCCTGCGCGAATTTCTCGACCGCATCGCCCGCGAAAACTCCGCCTACGACTGCGATTAAGCCTCCGCGGCTAAAATCCACAGAGAAAAAAAACTCCCTATTTTCGGGCGAAGATTTTTTTTCGCGAAACGCGTTTATTTTTTTGCGCCGCAAGCCTGCGCAACGCCGCAAGGGCGAAAAACGCCGCGCCCAAAACAAGCGGATACGCCGCGGGCTCGGGCACGGAAGTAAACGCGGCGGCGGCCATGTCGGCGGCGGCCGCGCGGCCAAACGCGCTTTCGGCCTTTTCGCGGGATATGTCCGGCATCTCTATTTCAGTAGAATACGAATACTCCTCAACGGGAACATTCGGAGCGGAAGCGGGAGCATCTTCCGTATGCATTAAAAAATACCTTCCCTGAACCGTGCCCAAATAGTTGCCGGTTCCGTAAGGCAGGCTGCGCGTGCTTTTGCCGGCGGAGGCAAACCTTATGTGCGAAATCCTCTTGCCCTCGTCGAAATCGTAAAACACGTCGAGCGGCGCGCGATTCCAGTCGGACAGGCGCCCCGCGTCGGATTTTTTCGCGTTGGCTTCAAGGTCCATCTCGCCGACAAGCCCGTCGGAAAATATTTTATAGCAATGGTCCCCGCTGTGGAAAACCATGTACGGGCTGCCGCTTCCAGTTTTGGAGGGATTGTCCGGCGCGAATCTAACGCCGTAGGAGCTCCCGCCAAAACGGCCCAAGTGGTCTACCTGCCACAAGTCGTCGGGATGCTCCCCCGTCGAAATGTTCCTTTCGTCCTTGGCGAGAGTCAGATTGTAAAAACGCCACTGCTTGCCCGAAAAATCTACGGGCTCGCGCTTGGCGTCGAAATATAGCGATTTTGGGATAACGTACGCGCCCGAAACCGCCGACGCGGAAAACGCGAGCGCGAGCGCGGCCATCAATATTGCCTTTATCATTTTAAGTCCTTCCGTATTTTTTGTTGATATTTACAGAAGGCGAAAAACCCGAAACCGCCCGCAAAAGCGCAAGCTAAAAATTTTAAACAACAACGCGCCCCCGCAAAGCCGGGCGCTAACTTCCGCGCCCTATTCGCCGCCTAAGCGCAAAGGCGCCGGCCAAAGCCAAAACCCCCGCGATAAACGCGAAAGCCGAAGGCTCGGGCACAACCGCCGCCGCCCTG
>JAGBOM010000319.1 GCA_017633865.1 Opitutales bacterium | reverse complement strand
GCTCCAAGTACGGAGTAAAGCGCCCGAAGCCCGCCAAGAAGTAATATTAAAGGAGATACAAAATGTCACGCAGACACAGAGCAGTAAAAAGAGAACGCACTCCCGATACGCGCTATAAGAGCACCCTCGTAAGCCACCTTATCAATATGGTAATGGAACGCGGCAAGAAGTCGGTTGCAGAGCGCATCGTATATTCGGCGATAGAAAAGGTCAGCGAAAAGCTCGAAAAGGGCGACCCCATCGATTTGCTTTTGGGCGCGCTTGAAAACATCCGCCCCAAGCTCGAGGTAAAGAGCCGCAGAGTGGGCGGGGCCACCTACCAGGTTCCGGTTGAAGTTTCCTTTGAGCGCCAGCAGACATTGGCGTTCCGCTGGCTTATCGACGCGGCCAAGGGGCGCAAGGGAATCCCCATGGCGGAGGCTATGGCCTCCGAAATCGTCGACGCCTACAACAACACGGGCGCGGTCGTAAAGAAGCGCGAAGACGTCCATAAGATGGCGCAGTCCAACAAGGCGTTCGCGCACTTGCGCTGGTGAGTTTTTAAAAATTAAAGAGAGAAATTAAATGGCTACATTATCGGCAAAAAATTCTCCCAACAGGGCTTGTCCCCTCGAATATACGAGAAACATCGGCATTTCGGCGCACATCGACGCCGGCAAGACGACGGTTTCCGAGCGTATTTTGTTCTACAGCGGCCTGGTTCATAAAATCGGCGAGGTGCACGAAGGCACCGCGGTTACCGACTGGATGGAGCAGGAACGCGAACGCGGCATTACAATCACCTCCTCCGCGGTATCGTGCCACTGGAAAAATAAGGTAGGTCTGTTCGCAGGCATCGATCACCAGATCAACCTTATCGACACTCCCGGGCACGTCGACTTTACGGCGGAAGTGGAGCGCTCGCTCAGAGTTTTGGACGGCGCTATTGCGGCGTTCTGCTCGGTTGCGGGCGTTCAGCCGCAGTCCGAAACCGTCTGGCGCCAGATGAACAAGTACAGCGTTCCCCGCTTGGCGTTCATCAACAAGATGGACAGAACCGGCGCGGACTTCTACGGCGCGGTAAACGACATTAAGGAAAAGCTCCAGGGCAACCCGCATCCGCTTTATTTGCCAATCGGCGCGGAGGCGAATTTCAAGGGCTTGGTAGACCTTATCAAGATGGTCGCCTACGTCTACGACGAAAACGACCCCAACGGCATGAAGTTCGACGAGGTCGAAATCCCCGCCGACATGAAGGAAAAGGCCGAGGAATACCGCCACGCCCTCATCGAGGCCGTCGCCGACTTTGACGACGACATCATGATGAAGTTCCTCGACGGCGAGGAGGTCTCGGAGGACGAAATCCGCCGCGGCGTGCGCAAGGCGACTATGACTCGCGAATTCGTGGGCGTCATCCCGGGCTCCGCGCTTAAAAACAAGGGCGTTCAGATGCTCTTGGACGCGGTTGTCGACTACCTGCCGAGCCCCATGGACGTTCCCCCGATCAAGGCTTTCGCCGAAGGCGACGAAGACACTCCGTCGCTCGAAATCGTCGCGGACGACTTCGCCGCTCCGACCGCTTTGGCGTTTAAAATCTGGGCAGACCCGTTCGTGGGCAAGCTCGTATTTATACGCGTGTATAGCGGCTGCATAAAGAAGGGCATGACTTTCTACAACCCGCGCACCCGCAAGACAGAGCGCATATCCCGCCTCGTTGTATTTATGGCGGACCAGCGCACGGACGTCGACGAAGCGTACTCGGGCTCAATCTGCGGCCTCATCGGCTGCAAAGAGCTCATCACCGGCGACACCATGTGCGAGCGCGAGCACGAAGTTCGCCTCGAGCCCCCGACGTTCCCGGATCCGGTTATCGCCATGAGCATCGAGCCCAACTCCAAGGCAGACCAGGAAAAGCTTTCAATCGCCCTTCAGCGCCTTGCCGAAGAAGACCCGACCTTCGTCGTGACTTCCGACGCCGAAACCGGCCAGACCCTCATCGCGGGCATGGGCGAGCTTCACCTCGGCATCATCCGCGACAGACTCCTGCGCGAATTCAAGGTTGACGCGCAGGTCGGCAAGCCGCAAATCGCCTACCGCGAAACCATTTTGGGCTCCGCCGACGGCGTAGGCAAATTCATCCGCCAGTCCGGCGGCCGCGGCCAGTACGGCCACGCGGAAATCAAGCTCGAGCCCAACGAAAAGGGCAAGGGCTACGAATTCCTGAACGAAATCGTGGGCGGTGTAATTCCCAAAGAATACATCAAGCCCACCGAAGAAGGCATCAAGGAGGCTATGCTTAACGGCGTAGTCGCGGGCTATCCGGTTGTGGACGTAAAGGTCCACCTGGTGTTCGGCTCGTTCCACGAAGTCGACTCTTCTGAAATGGCGTTTAAGATGGCGGGCATCTTCGCGTTTAAAGACGCCATGAAGAAGGCCAACCCGATTCTTCTTGAGCCGATTATGAAGGTTGACGTTCAGACCCCCGAAGAATACCAGGGCGACGTCATGGGCGACCTCAACCGCCGCCGCGGGCAGATTCAGGGCATGGAAACCAAGGGCAACCTTTGCAACATTCAGGCGTTTGTTCCGCTTGAAACAATGTTCGGCTACGCAACCGACGTCCGCTCGCTTTCCAGCGGCCGCGCGTCTTACTCAATGGAACCCAGCCACTTCGAACAAGTGCCTGCCAACGTATTGAAGCAGGTTGTGGAAGGTTCTACACGCAAAAACGCGAGAAGTTAATCGCTTAGTTAAGGAATTCAAAAATGGCACAGAAAATTAGAATCAGACTTAAGGGCTACGACTTCCGTACAGTAGACCAAAGCGCTGGAGATATTGTTGAAACCGCAAAAAGAACGGGCGCGAGAGTTTCGGGCCCCGTTCCGCTGCCCACACGCATCGAACGCTTTACGGTGAACCGTTCCGTCCATGTCGACAAAAAGAGCATGGAACAGTTTGAATTGCGCACGCACAAGCGCCTGATTGACATTATCGAGCCGACCGTCAATACCGTTGACGAGCTCAAGAAGCTCAATCTTCCCGCAGGCGTGGATATTACAATCAATATCTAAGCTCGCGATTTTGACAGGGCGGGTTTAAGAAGACCCGCAAACAAAAAGAAGACGGCAACCGCCGCCTTCTTTTTTTGCGGAGATTTTTGCGGGCGCTTGCGCCGCCCCGCCGCCGCGCGCAAATTTTTTAAGACGCAAAAAATTTTTTTGAGACGGCTTAAAAAAATCGCGAGTTTTTCGGGGGCGAATCCACAATTCTTCTTGCAATGGCGGGCGGATTTTTTAATTTTAAAAAGATTATAAAAAAACTTTTCGCGTTTGTTTTGAAGAAGCGTTTTTTTAACATTTAAAGAAGAAGATATATGAAGAAATTAAGCTGTCTTTTGGCGTTTTTTGGGGCGTTTATGCTTGCGGGCTGCGCCTTTGGCGAGAAGCCCCAAAAGCCTTTTTGCGAGTCCATGCATGGCAAGGTTTTTTGCGGGTACCAGGGCTGGTACCGCACTCCGTACGATAAAAGCGGCCTCGGCTGGGAGCATTGGGAAACCCCCGCCGAGGAATTCGAGCCCGGCAAGTGCGGCATAGACGCTTGGCCGGACGTTTCCGAGTTTGACGAGGACGAAAAGGTCGCCACAAAGTTCCGCAAGGCTGACGGCAGCGTGGCTTTTGTTTACACCAACGAGAATCCCAAAACCGTAAACAGGCATTTCAAGTGGATGAAGGAGTACGGGATTGACGGGGTGTTTTTGCAAAGGTTTGCGCTGGACGTTACCGGCGGGCACCACCAGTCGAACCTGCTTTTGCCGTCGAACAACCGTGTCCTAAAAAATGTGCGCGACGCGGCCGAAGCCAACGAAAGGTCTTTCGCCGTGATGTACGACCTCACCCTCATGGGCAAGGATAACGACAAAAACAGCCTCGAAAAAGTCAAGAAGGACTGGAAGAACCTTGTCGACGCCTACGGATTTTTCAAAAGCCCCGCCTATTTGCGCCACAACGGCAAGCCCGTAATCGCGATTTACGGCATTGGCTTTGGCGACAAGCGAGACTATTCTTTGGACGAGCAAATCGACCTCATAAATTTCTTCAAGAACGACAAGCAATACGGCGGCTGCGCCATAATGCTGGGCGTTCCCACCTACTGGAGAACCCTCAATAACGACGCCACTTCCGACCCGCGCCTCTTGGAGCTTATAAAGAGCGCGGACGTTCTTCTGCCGTGGAGCGTCGGGCGCTTCGGCACAATCGAGGGCGCGAAAAACCACGCCAAAAACCAGTTCGCGCCCGACGCAGAGTGGTGCAGGCAAAACAACGTGTTGTACATGCCCTTGGCCTTCCCCGGATTCAGCTGGGCAAACCGCTACCCCGGCAGGAAGTTCGACCAAATTCCCCGCCTCGGCGGCAAATTCTTCTGGCAGCAAATTTACGAAGCCCGCAAGGCCGGCGCGCAAACCCTGTACGTCGCGATGTTTGACGAGATGGACGAGGGCACGCAGATATTTAAGACGGATCAAAATCCGCCGGTCGGGGCGTCTCCGTTTTTGACCTACAAGCCCGACGATTCCGACTTGTACCTAAGGCTTTGCGGTGCGGCGGGGCGCCTTATGCGCGGCGAAATCCCGCTTTCCGAACAGCTTCCTTTCCCCACAAAATCTCAACAGAAATAATACAGACACATGGGCTTAGAAACAATAGACTATTTGGTAATCGTTATTTACGCGGCGGCGCTTATAGGCATAGGCGTTCTGCTCGCAAAAAAGGCGTCGGGCGGGCTTGACGAATACTTTTTGGGCGGCAGGACGCTGCCGTGGTATTTGCTCGGCACTTCCGGCATGGCTAACTGGTTCGACCTTACCGGAACGATGGTCATCACCTCGTTTCTCTTTATGATAGGCCCGAGGGCGCTCTACATAGAATTTCGCGGCGGCGTGGTGCTGATTTTGGTGTTCATCTTGTGCTTTACCGCAAAGTGGCACAGGCGCTCGGGCTGCATGACGGGCGCGGAGTGGATGCAGTTTAGGTTCGGCAGCGGCAAAGACGCCGACGCCGCGCGCCTGCTTACGGCGATAGTCTCGATTCTGCCCGTAATCGGCATGATTGCGTATTTGATTCGCGGCACGGGGCAGTTCCTTTCGATGTTCGTGCCGTTTTCGCCGAGCACATGCGCGGTGGGCTTTGCGCTTGTGGCGGTCGCCTACACGGCGTCGGCGGGCTTTTACGGCGTAGTTGTCGCCGACTTGCTGCAGTCTGCGCTCATCATTGGGGGCGCGATAGTTCTTTCAATTATGGCGTACAATATGTTTACGCCAACTGAGGGCGCGGCTGCGATAGACTCCCTTAAAGCGGTTGCTTTGGACGTAACAGGCAACCCCGCATGGACGGAGGCTCTGCCCTCGTGGCACGTGCAGATGCCTGACGACCCCGAGTATAAATTCTTCCAGTTTTTGATTATCGCGATGGGCTTTTACATGGTTCAGCAGGCGATTTCAGGCCTTGCGAGCGGCTCCGACCAAAAGTATTTCGCGGCAAAGAGCGACAAGGAGTGCGGCAAGCTAAACCTGCTTGTATCCGTTCTGATTTCCGTGCGCTGGCCGATGATGATTGGCCTTGCGGTTTTGGGCCTTACTCTTGTAAACGACTATTTTAACGGCGAGACAAAAGACCTCGCCACCTACCGCCAGCTTGAAACCGTCGCGACCGCCCATTCATCTTTGGACAAGGTTCGTTCCGACCCGAAGCTCCAAAGCGCGGAGCTTGTCGCCGATT
>JAGBOM010000318.1 GCA_017633865.1 Opitutales bacterium | reverse complement strand
TCGACAATACGTTCGCCACGCCCGTCGCGCAAAGGCCGCTCGACCTGGGCGCCGACGCGGTTGTCCACAGCACCACGAAATACATTGCCGGGCACTCCGACACCATTGGAGGCGCGGCTGTTTTCAACGACGCCCAGCTTTTTGAAAAAGTCAAATTCTATAAAAACGCGGCGGGGGGCGCGGCGGGCGCGTTCGATTCGTGGCTTGTGCTGCGCGGCTTAAAAACGCTGCAAATACGGATGGAGCGCCACGAGAAAAACGCCCTTAAAATAGCCGAATTTCTGCAAAGCCACCCGCGCGTTGAGAAAGTCAACTACCCCGGGCTGAAGAATTCGCCGCAATATAAGCTCGCAAAAAAGCAGATGTCGAATTTCGGAGGCATGATTTCCTTCGAGCTTCGCGGCGGGGCAAAAGCCGCAAAGGCCGCGATTGCAAAGATGAAGATTTTTTCGCTTGCCGAAAGCCTTGGCGGCGTAGAGTCGCTTGTGTCGCTGCCCGCGGAGATGACGCACGCGTCAATTCCCCGCGCCGAGCGCCTAAAACGCGGCATTGCCGACGGCCTAATACGCCTCTCCGTCGGCATTGAAGATATTGACGACCTTTTGAGCGACCTGCGAAACGCCCTGAAATAACGGCCCTTAAATCCGCTTCCCTAAAAGCGCGCAAAGGCTTGGCGTTTCCCGCCGGGCCAAAAGGCGCGGGACAATCAGGCTATTGCAAAAATTTGTCCAAAAAATACGGCATCTGCTTTTTCCACCAGGGCCAGTCGTGGTTTACGTCCCTGCCCCAAACATCTACGGTCGCGCCGACGCCCTTTGCGTCGAGAACGGCTTTAAGCTCGGCGATTTCGCGCAGCATTTCGTCCTCCCACGCGCCCTGCCCGCAGCAAAAAGCCATTTTGCTTTGCCTGTATTTTTGCAGATGCCAGGCGTCCTGGTTTTGCAAATACGCAGTGGGCGAATTGTAGTACAGCACGTCGTTTAGCCAGCCGCCGAAAAACAGCCGCGTTGAATATACGCCGCTAAGGGCTATTACAGCGTCAAACACATTCGGATTGCGGAAGAATACGTTGGCGGCGTGGAAAGCCCCGGCGCTAAACCCCGAAACGAGAACCCCGCCCGCGCGGTATCTGCTGTCGGCCGCGTTTATGTCCAAAACCGCTGGGGCAAGCTCGTCGGCAAGATAGCGCGAATAATTTTCCAAATTCCATGCGCGCTGCTCAAGCGGCGCGTTTGAGGATATGTTCTCCTCGTCGAGCGCGTCCGCCAAAAAAAGCTGGATTTTGCCCGAATTTATGTACCCGGACAATATTTCCGGCATTCCGAATTCCTCCCACTGGCGCAAATGGCCGTTCTGGGTCGGGATTGCAATTACAGGCTTGCCGCCGTGCCCGTAGCAAATAAAGCCCATGTCGCGGTTTAAATTGCGGCTAAAAAACGCTTTTTCAAATCTTCTCATATCTTTTGCTGTATTATTTTCGCCATGTTGAAAATTTCGTCGAGACTTTTTGACCTGAATATAAAAATTCTGTCGCCCATCACGCGTGAAAGAGCGGAGTCAACCTCCTCGTCAAAGCAGAGGCCGCCTCCAAGCTTTTCGCGGGCTTCGGCGTCGGAATATTTGTACGCGAAGCGGTATTTTCGGCTCGCGTAGGCGCAGTAATATTTGCGCGCGGGGGGCCTTTCAAACTCCGCGCCCGCGACTACCCTTGCCCAAAGCCTGTAAGAGTCGATGTCGAATGAATAGTTTATCATGTCTATCATATGCCCGCCCGGGGTGCGCATGTTAACTTCAAGCCCGACGAGATCGCCCTTTTTTATGCGCCCGTCCGCCGAGCCTTCCGCCCTGAAAAATTCGAAATGGAAAAATTGCGAGCGCACGTTGTACGCCTTTAAAACCGCCGCGCCCGCGGCCTGCAAGTCGGCGGGGATTTCAAGCTCGGAATAAAAGCTCAATTCCCCGTCGCCCAACACCACGTCCATAAACGTCTCGCCGATAAAGTTGTGGCTCGAAGAAATCACAATGTCCCCGTTCGCGTCGACAAGCCCGTCAAAAGTGACAATTCGCCCCTTGATAAACTCCTCAAATATGTAGCCGCGCCGCCCAGAGTCGAAAAACGAGGCGAGCTCTTTTTCATTTTTTATGGTAAAAGTGTCGGCGGCGCCCACGCCAATGTCGGGCTTGACAACAATAGGATAGCCGCAAGCGCTTGCAAACTCGCGCGCCTGCGCGAAATTTTCCGGCAGCGCCCAGCGCGCCGTCTTGACCCCGGCGGCCTCGTAAAACTTTTTCATCGACGATTTGCGCTTGCTTTGCAAGACAAAGGGATATTTTACGCCGTCCACATTGAAGTCTGCGCGAAGCTTGGCGTCGAGCTCAAGCCAATACTCATTTATGGAGTCAACCCCGTCAATCTTGCCGTGCTTCCATGTCAAATACCCCGCGGCTCTTAAAACTTCGCCGTAGTCTTCCAGACTGCCGACCTTGTAATATTCGCTTAAAGAGCTTTTCAAAACGTCCGAAAGCTCCCCATAGGGGGCGTCGCCTATCGCAAGCACATTGACGCCAAGCTCGCCGAGCGCGCGCGCATAATTTTCGTGGTACTTCGGGAAATTCGGAGATATTAAAAGATAATTCTTTCTTTTCATTGCCATTATTTTTAGAGAATTTCAGATTTCTTTCCAGTGTCAAACAAATTCTACCAAAATGGTAGCTTTTTTTTAAAAATGTATTTAAAGCCTAAATACCCGATTTAAAAATATGTTTATTTTTGCGCCATTTATTTAATTTTCCAAAAATTTTTGCGCCATCGCGGTAAAAGCCCCCCCCCGAAATTTCCAAATGCGCCGACGGCCGGGCGCCCAAACGACATAATAATGTCAACCAAAAGATAGGATTTTTGCCAAATTTACAAGACAGACACCCTAAGATTAAATGATAATTCCGCCCCTCCCAAAATAAACCTTGCCGCCGCTATGCAGCAACCAAAACTTAACTAAAAGCAGTTGCAACATCAATAAAGGCTTCTTCGTCCATAGCCATTATCGCCCCGAATTTCGCTTCGGAGAGGAATCTTTTTGTGTTTAAAAATTCCTCGCGTTCATCTTCAGTTTGGAAGAAACGGGATATGCGTTTGCCGTTTTCGCTCCACGCCACTTGGAATGGAGATTTCCTGCCTTCACAATATCTTAATGTAATCTTGGCCATACTCTTACAGTTTATGATATGTCAATTAAATTTACAAGATTTTTATGCGTATTTGCGAAAAAAATTACACTGGGAAATCCTCCAAATCCGCTAAAATAGGGTATCAGAAAGGCGTCGCCACTTTGAAATGTCCGAGACATAGTTGCAGGTTAGTTGCTGTTTTGCTGCCACTTCGCTTTCTGTTGAACCCTGTTTTGCAGGTACTTGCATTTTACCGCGAGCCGGCATAAGAAAAGGCAGACTCGCAACTTGATGCAAATCCGCCTTTTGTAAATTAAAAATGGCGGAGAGGCGTGGCGGGATTGCGCTTGCGCGCCATTCTTTGTTTCTCCCTGTGGAAAATGGATTGTACTCGCGGCTTGGTTGGCTAGCGCCAATCCGCGCCGTCTCGGCGCTCGCTGCGCTCGGCTCTTTTTGCTGCGCAAAAAGCTACCGTCTCGGGCTGGGCTTCGCCCACCTTCGGCGTCGAACCTTCGGTTCTCACCCCTATCTCTCCGTAAAAAAAAACGCCGCTCAAACTTGCGTTTAAGATAGCGGGATTGCGCTGCGCGCCATCCCTTGATTCCCCTTGTGGAAAAAGCTTTTTAAAACTGCGCTCGCTACGCTTCGCTTGTTTTTTGCCAAAAAATTTTTCGATAAACTTCGTTTCTCTCCAAATTTTTTCACAAAAAAACTGCGAGTTATAAAACTCGCAGCTTAAAAAAGCTTTTACTCGGAGAGATAGGGATTCGAACCCTAGGTACGGTTTCCCGCACACCTGATTTCGAGTCAGGCACAATCGACCACTCTGTCATCTCTCCTGTATGTAAATTCTCTTGGCGGTCAGGCGTCTGATTTGTATGAGTCAGGCACAATCGACCGCTCTGTCATCTTTTTCAACTTTCGGGTTTATCCGAAAATTAAAAAACGCTAAGCTACTATTTATATTTTAAAGGTCAACATTTTTTTGCGGCGTTTCTTTATCTCTTTATTATATGCGTTTGTTGCCTTTAATTTTAGTTTCTCCGCGTTTTGGGAAGATTGGGGTTTGTGTTTTTAAAAAAGTCTTTTTTATTTTTAGCTTAGGCAGTTTTGGAAAAATTCCCACGCCTTGGAAGACAGGTTTATATTTTCGCCCTCGACTTCGCCGTTTGGCAAAATTTTAAAATTTTTCAATTCGCGCGGCGGTCTGCCGGCCTTTATCGGCGTATCGGACTCTACTTTTACGGATTTATCCGCGGCGATTTCCACTTTGATTTTCGCGCCGTTTTCAAGCCCCGCCTTTGCGAGGTACATTTCGACGATTCCGTAGGGCAGGCGTTTTACGGCTTTTGCGATTTCGTTTTCGATTTGTTTTTTGACGAGGAAGGGCGCGTCCAGCTTTTTTTCGATTATTTCGCCGTTTTTATCCATTTTGATTTGCGAGACGCTTGCGACGGTCATGCCCATAAATTTTACGCCGAGGGGCTTTTCGCAAACCGCCTCCAGCATTCCCTCTTTGGAGTTTGTAATGGCGAGGCGCGAGAGGCTTTCGACCGCGGCGTAGGGGCTGTCGAAATTTAGTGCGGTTTTGATTTCAATATTGAGTTCGGGCAGGTTTTGCATGGCTTTTTTTATTCGTTTTATAAGCTGTATGGCGGGATAAAACCGCATCGCGCGCCTTTTTACAACTTAAAAATTCTTTAAAAATCGCTCGACCTGCGGCGGTTACTATATTGTAATGCTTTCTAAATTTTAAGGTATGGCTTTTGACGCACATAAAATTCGCGAAGACTTTCCCATTCTTTCCTATCGAGCGGAGGGCGGGCCGCTTGTTTATTTCGACAACGCAGCCTCCGCGCAGAAGCCTGCCGCCGTTATCGACTGCGAGGCCGATTTTTACAGGTCGAAGTATTCCAACATTCATCGAAGCGCCCACGAGCTAAGCCGCAAGGCGACCGTCGCATTTGAAGCCGCGCGAAAAACAGTGGGCGAATTTTTCGGCGCGCCGGAAGGCTATTCCACAGTGTTTACGAGGGGCTCGACGGAAAGTTTAAACATTGTCGCATTCTGCTACGGCGGCAAGTTTTTGAAGGCCGGCGACGAAATTATTTTGTCGCAAATGGAGCACCACGCTAACATCGTGCCCTGGCAGGAGGTCGCCCGCAGGACGGGCGCGGCAATACGCGTTGCCGACATTCTGCCCGACGGCTCTCTCGACATGGACTCCCTGCGCTCGCTCGTTTCCGCCCGCACGAAAATCATTTCGATTTGCCACGCCTCGAACGTGCTCGGCACCGTAAACGACATTGCCGAAATCTCAAAAATAGCGAGGTCGTCGGGGGCGCTGTTTAATGTGGACTGCGCGCAGTCCG
Organism: Opitutales bacterium; assembly: GCA_017633865.1. Classification (GTDB taxonomy): domain Bacteria; phylum Verrucomicrobiota; class Verrucomicrobiia; order Opitutales; family Intestinicryptomonadaceae; genus Intestinicryptomonas. The sequence continues at coordinate 817 of JAGBOM010000318.1, read as the reverse complement.
CCCCGCATTGTCTGGACGACCTCCGCGCCGCCGACTGCGACTTCATATCGGTTTCGGCGCACAAGTGCTTCGGCCCGGGCGGCGTGGGCGCCTTAATCGGCAGGACCGGCATTCTAAACTCAATGGACATTTGGATGGGCGGCGGCGACATGATTGAAAGCGTATCCTGGGGCGGCACAACCTACCGCACCGCCCCCGAAAAGTTCGAGGCGGGAACTCCGAATATCGCGGGGGCGGCGGCGTTTGCGCGGGCTTTGGAGTATTTAAAAAGTTTGGATTTGGAGGGCGCGAAGCTTCACGAAGCCGCCCTGCTAAAGCGCCTAAGCGAGGGGATTGGGCAGATTCGCGGCTTGCGGATTTTGGGCGTTGCAGAGCGTAAAACTCCGATAGTTTCGTTTGCGTGCGAAGGCGTTCATCCCAACGATATTTCAACAATGCTTGACGCTTCCGGCATTGCCGTGCGCTCGGGGCACCACTGCGCTGAGCCTTTGATGGACAGGCTGGGTGTGAAGGGCTCTTGCAGGGCGTCGCTTGCGTTTTACAACACGATTGAGGAAGTGGACTTTTTTATAGAAAAGTTGAAGAAAGCCATACATTTTTTGCGGTTTTAATCGGTTTAGGCGATTGATTTTGGCGCGGAACTGTGTCGCCGTGTCAAAAAAAGCTTGGAATGAATGTAAATTCTATTCCAAGCTTTTTTATTCCTTGCTCCTTGATTCTTCCTCCAAAATCGTTTTATGCGGAGGCTTTTGTGTTTATACTGTGTCGCTTCGGCAAAAAGGGCTCGAAATGAATGTAAATTCTATTTTCGAGCCCT
>JAGBOM010000317.1 GCA_017633865.1 Opitutales bacterium | reverse complement strand
TGTTTGAAAGGCTCGAATACGCGGGCAAGTCGAGGGGCGCGGCGGCGGATGCGGTCGGCAGAATTTCAAACTTGTGCTTTTTAAACAGGCCGGACAACCGCCTTTGGTTCATCAGCAAATATTCCCGCCCGTCAAAGCGCGCAAACGGCATAGAGGTGCACGTGTTTGATAATGGCGGCGTGGAGCGCGAGAAGATTCTCGCGAAGGAGGGCGTGTTTGACGACGGAAAAATTTGGTGGTTTTTCACCGACGGGCAGGTCATAAATTTCGACGAAAACGGCGCGGCGTTGAAAAGCGAATATTTTAAGCGCCGCGACTTCGACAACTTCCGCGACGACCCCGAAGTCATGAGGCTTGCGATGAGCCGCGCCAAGGACCTTTCCCTTTACGAGCTCAGAAGGCTTATCTCGGCCTCCGGCGGCGGCGACAGCGAAATTATGCGCCCCTACGCCGTGAAGCTCGCGGGCGTCTGGGCGAGCCCCTTCGCCTGCGTGATAGTGGTCGCGATAGCGATTCCGTTTTCGATAGCGGGGGTGCGCACAAACCCTATGGTTGGCGTTTCAAAAACCGCGGGGCTCTTTTTCGGGTACTATATTTTGGACAGCGTTTTCTCGTCGATGGGCACCACGGGCGTTCTGCCGATAACGCTCGCCGCGTGGATACCGAACATATTTATGCTCGCGTTCGCGCTATCCCTTTACAGAAAGCATGTGTAGGAATTTTTAGATATGAAAAAATTGAACGTTTTAGTTGTGGGCGGCGGCGGCAGGGAGCACGCAATCGTCAAGGCTGTTAAAAAATCCCCGCTTTGCGGCAGGCTCGTTTGCGCCCCGGGCAACGGGGGCATTTCGCTCGACTGCGAGGCGGCAAACATACCCGCGGACAACGTCGAAGCCCTCGCGCGGTTCGCGAAAAACGAAAAGTTCGACTTCGTAATCTGCGGGCCCGAAATCCCGCTTTCGATGGGGTTTGCCGACATTCTCCGTAAGGAGGGAATCCCCGTTTACGGCCCCAACAAAGACGGCACGATGCTCGAGGCGAGCAAGGCCTTCTCAAAGTCCTTCATGAAAAAATACTCCGTCCCGACAGCCGAGGGCGAAAACTTTACGGATTTTGCCAAGGCAAAGGCCTACATCGAAAGCGCGCCTTACGGCGTGGTAATCAAGGCCAGCGGGCTCGCGGCGGGCAAGGGCGTCATAATTCCGTCGTCAAAGGCGGAGGCGGTCGCCGCCGCGCGCGAAATGCTCGAGGGCGGGGCTTTCGGCGACAGCGGCAAAGAGATTGTCGTAGAGGAAAAGATGGAGGGCGAGGAGGCCAGCATCATGCTTATGGTCTGCGGCAAAAAGTACGTCATGCTGCCCGCCAGCCAAGACCACAAACGGGTGGGCGAGGGCGACACAGGGCTAAATACCGGCGGAATGGGAGCCTACGCCCCCGCGGCCGTCGCAACCGGGTCCGTATTGAAAGACGTGCGCGAAAAAATAATAGCCCCGACTTTGGACGGCCTCGCAAAAGAGGGCATTGACTACCGCGGAACGCTCTATGTCGGCATTATGATTACCCCGCGCGGGCCGAAGGTCGTGGAATTCAACGCGCGCTTCGGCGACCCCGAGTGCGAGGTTTTGATGCCGCTTATAAAAAGCGACGCGCTCGCTCTTATGTTCGACATCGCAAACGGCAGGCTCGACGAAAGCTCCGTCGAAATTAGGGACGAATTCGCGGCGATAGTAGTCGTGTGCGCGAAGGGCTACCCGAACTCCTACAAAAAGGGCGACGAAATCTTT
>JAGBOM010000316.1 GCA_017633865.1 Opitutales bacterium | reverse complement strand
GGCGGAATTTTCCAAAAAATTCGACAGGTGCTTGGTTGTCGAGGAGGGCGACCCGTACATGACGACCCAGCTTCTCGCCCGCGGCGCGAAAATCGAGCCGCGCGACGGGCACTGGCGGTTCGGCGAGCTGAATGTGGACAGGGTTCGCGCCCAAATATCGGGCGACACTTCTTTTGAAATGCCGCGCCTAAAGCAAAAGCCGCCTATGCTTTGCAAGGGCTGCCCGCATATTTTCAGCTTCAAGCCGCTTGTCGATTTAAACTGCATAGTTTGCGGCGACATCGGCTGCTACACGCTCGCGGCCATGAAGCCCATAAGCGGCATGGACATGCAAATCTGCATGGGCGCGTCGATAGGCATGGGCGTCGGCATGCGCAAGGTTCTGCCCGAGGAAAAGGCCAGGAAGGTCGTAAGCGTAATCGGCGACAGCACATTTATGCATAGCGGCCTTACGGGGCTTGCGCAGGCTGTTTACAACCCGCCGCCTACGGGGCACGTAATAATAGTTCTCGACAACCACATAACCGCCATGACCGGCCACCAGGAAAATCCCGCGACGGGCAGGCGCCTCGACCATTCCGAGACCACGAGAATTTCGATAGAAAACGTCGCGCGCGCGATGGGCGTAAAGAACGTTGAGGTGTTCAACCCCGTAAAGCAGCCCGCGGAGTTTAGGCAGTATCTTGAAAAGCGCCTGTCTGAAAACGAAATCTCGCTGATTGTTTTGCGCCAGCCCTGCATATTTGTGGCGGGCGCGGTCGCCGCAAGCGAAAGGGCAAAGAAATGAAAATTGAAGACAAAACCGTAAACGTAAAAATAGCGGGGCTCGGCGGCATGGGCGTTTTGAAGGCCGCGCTGATTTTGGGAGAGCTAATGTTCGAGGAGGGCTTCGACGTCAAAAAGGCGGAAGTCCACGGGATGTCGCAGCGCGGCGGGTCTGTCGCAAGCGACGTGCGCTTCGGCAGGGAGGTTCTAAGCCCGATTATTCCCGAAAAATCGATAGACATTTTGCTGTCGCTCGAGCCCGAATGGTCGGACGTCCACAAAGAGTCCCTCGCCCCGGGCGGCATAGTTATTTCGCCGTCGGACATCGACGGTTCCAAGCTCCCGACGCAAAAGGCGCTCAACGTCGCGCTCTTGGGCGTGTTGAGCAGGCATTTCGACATTCCGGAAGAACGCTGGCTTGCCGTTCTTGACAAATTCTTCCCGGAAAAACTGCGCAAGTCAAACCTCGAAGCCTTTAAATTGGGCAGGAACTCATAGCCATGCAACAGCTTTGGAACGACATTCACGGCGAAATCCACCCGTTCTCATCACTCGACTTTTTGCCGAAAAACGAAATGCGCGCGCTGCAGTCCCAGCGCCTGCGCGAAATCGTAAAGCTCGCCTACGAGCGCGTGCCGCTCATCCGCGACAGAATGAGGCAAAAGGGAGTCTCGCCCGACGACATAAAGACCATCGACGACATCTCCAGGCTCCCCTTCATGCAAAAAAGCGACCTGCGCGACACCTATCCCGACGGGCTCTTCGCCGTCGACATGAAGGACATCGTCCGCCTGCACGCCTCAAGCGGCACTACGGGCAAGCCGATAGTCGTGGCCTACACCGCGCAAGACTTGGAGCTTTGGGACTCGTCTATAATCCGCTGCCTGAAAATGTACGGAGTGCGCAGCGGCGACGTCGTCCAAAACTGCTACGGCTACGGCCTCTTTACGGGGGGCTTGGGGCTGCACTCGGGCGCGCAGGCTCTCGGCTGCACGGTCATACCCGCCTCGGGCGGCAACAGCGAGCGCCAGATGATGCTCATGAAAGACCTTAAAACAACGGTTTTCGCGTCCACTCCGAGCTACTTTATACACTTAATAGAAGAGGCGAAAAGCCGCGGCATAAACCTTAAGGAGCTGCCGCTAAGAATAGGGGTTTTCGGCGGCGAGCCCTCGTCGGAGTCGATGCGCAAATTCATCGAGGAAAACTCGAACGTCAAGCCCTTCGACATCTACGGGCTTTCCGAAATCATAGGCCCCGGCGTGGGCGGCGAGTGCGAGTACAAATGCGGAATGCACATTCTTGAGGACAACTTCTACCCCGAAATCGTCGACCCCGACACCGGCGAAAGCCTGCCCGACGGCTGCGAGGGCGAGCTCGTGCTCTCTACTCTAACCAAGCGCGCAATGCCCGTTCTGCGCTACCGCACGCACGACATATCCACAATCATCGCCGAGCCCTGCAAGTGCGGCCGCACCATACGCAGAATCTCGAGAATCTCCAAAAGAAGCGACGATATGCTCATCATACGCGGCGTGAACGTGTTCCCGTCGCAAATAGAAATCGGCGTTATGAGGGTGGAGGAAAGCACTCCGAACTTCCGCATCGTCCGCGAAATGAAAAACGACATGGAGTCCCTCACTGTCGAGGTCGAAATTCAGGACAAATACTACGGCGACAGCATTCAGCAGATAGAGCAAATCCGCAAAAAGATACAGGCCTCAATCACGCAAATCGTAAATATCCGCATAGACGTAAAGGTGGTCGAGCCCAATTCGCTGCCCCGCTCCGAGGGCAAAATCAAGAGAGTTTACGACAACCGAGCAAAGGCATAACATGAGAATAACCCAAATATCCGTATTTTTATCAAACTCGTCGGGCAGGCTCGAAAGCCTCTGCAAAATCCTTGCCGACAACAACATAAGCATCTCGACCATAACCATCACGGAAACGCCCGATTGCGGCATCTTGCGCCTTATCGTCGAAAATCCCGAAAAGGCCGC
>JAGBOM010000315.1 GCA_017633865.1 Opitutales bacterium | reverse complement strand
TCGCCGAAGCCCGGCCACATAAATTTGCCCTCGGAGTTCTTTCTGAACCAGTTTACGTGGAAGAAGCGCGGGGTCTGCGAAAGGCCCTTGCCCATTTCGACGAGGTGGCCGAGATACTTGGCCATGTTGTAGCCCGCAAAGGGAAGCATAGCCATCGGGTCGGAACGGAGCTTGCCCACGGTGCCTTCGGAGGCGGCGGTGAGCTCGGAGCCCATCATCGCGCCCAAGTAGATGCCGTGCGCCCAGTTGAACGCTTCGAACACCAGAGGTATGCCGTTAGCCCTTCTGCCGCCCACGATAACCGCGGAGACCGGAACGCCCTCGAGCTTTTCGGCGTTTTCGTCGATGCAGGGGCAGTTGTAAAGGGGAGCGGTAAAGCGGCTGTTCGGGTGCGCCGCGGGGGTGCCCAATTCGGGGCTCCACGGGTTGCCGTGCCAGTCGGTAAGACCCGCCGGGGGCTCTTTTGTCATGCCTTCCCACCATACGTCGCCGTCGGCGGTAAGAGCCACGTTCGTAAAGATTGTGTCTTTGCGGCAGGACTGCATAGCGTTGTAGTTTGTCTTTTCGCTCGTGCCCGGAGCAACGCCGAAGAAGCCGTTTTCCGGGTTGATTGCGTAAAGCTTGCCGTCGGGGCCGGGCTTAATCCAGGCGATGTCGTCGCCGATGGTGGAAACTTCCCAGCCGTCCTTCCTCAATTCCGCGGGGGGAATGAGCATTGCGAAGTTCGTTTTGCCGCAGGCGCTCGGGAAAGCGGCGGTAACGTAGGTTTTCTTGCCGGAGGGGTCTTTCACGCCCAAGATGAGCATGTGCTCGGCCATCCAGCCTTCGTCGCGACCCATTGCGGAGGCTATGCGCAGGCTGAGGCACTTTTTGCCCAAGAGCGCGTTGCCGCCGTAGCCCGAGCCGATGGAGATGATTTCGCGGGTTTCCGGGAAGTGCGTAACATAAGTGTTGTCGGGATTGCACGGCCACAAAACGTCTTTCTGGCCTTCGGCAAGCGGCATGCCCACGGAGTGCAGGCAGGGCACGAATTTGCCGTTTTCGCCGAGAACGTCCAAAACCTTGGGGCTGACCCTGGCCATAATCCTCATGGATACAACGACGTACGGGGAGTCCGTAATTTCAACGCCGATTTGCGAGATGGGGCCGCCGATGGGGCCCATGCTGAAGGGAATGACGTACATTGTGCGCCCCTTCATGCAGCCCTTGAAAAGTTCGCGGAGCTTTGCGCGCATTTCCGCGGGGTCGACCCAGTTGTTGGTCGGGCCGGCTTCTTCTTTGGTTTTGGCGCAGATGAAGGTGCGCTTTTCAACGCGGGCTACGTCGCGCGGGTCGGAGCGGAAGTAGTAGCTGTTGGGGCGCTTCTGTTCGTTGAGCTTAATGCACATTCCCTTGTCAATCATCATCTTGAACAGGGAGTCTGCCTCGGCTTGGGAACCGTCGCACCAATATACGTTGTCGGGGGTGGTCAGAGCCGCGACTTCGTCGACCCACGCCACCAACGCTTTGTTCTTTATAGTTTTAGGATCTATCATAGTAAAAAATTTCCGGATTTTTCGCGCCTGCAAACGTAAAAAATCAGATACAAGATTGGGCTTTGAGCGTCAAAGTTCAATAAAAAAATTAAGCAAAGGCCGTTTTTTTGAAAATTTGCCGCCCGTTTTCTAAAAATTCGGCGTTTTGCGGAAAAAATATCCCCAAAAGAGCCTTTTTGCGGAAAAAAAGTTCGCTTTTTATGTAAAAAATGCTCTATAAACTAAGAGTTAATGAGACTGTTTCTTTTACGGCACGCCCTCGCCAAAGAGGGCGCTTTTGACGACGCCCGCCCGCTGAGCGGCGGCGGCGAAGCGCAAGTCCGCAGGCTTTGCTCCGTTTTGAATAAAGAATTGTTTACGTCGCTTGCGCAAATTTGGCACAGCCCCTACCTTCGGGCGAGCCAGACCGCCGAGATGTTTAAGGAATGCATGGGGCTCGGCGCGCAGTGCGTTGTTGCGAACAACATACGCCCCATAGACCCCGCCGAAAGCGCGGCGGCCTCGATAGCCTCGATTAGCGGCTTCGGCGGAGACCTTCTTATTGTGGGGCACAACCCGAACCTCGAGGAGCTTGCCAACATTCTTTTGGGGCACTCGCGCCCCTTCGCGAAAACCAGATTTTCCAACTGCGCAATAGCGTGCTTCGAGCTTGAGGATTTCCCGAACGCGGCGAACAAGTTCGGAACGTGGTCGCTCGAGTTTTTGGTGTCGCCGCAAACGCTGGGTTAAAGCGGAACTTTTGAAAACACCGCAAGCGATATTTTTGCGCGGGTCGCCCCCAAATAAAACAGGCGCTTCGAGTTTTGGCTTTCGACTTCCTCTACGTCGCTCAATACAACAAAGTCGCGCTCCAAGCCCTTGAAGTCGTCCACATGGGAATATATAATTTTGCCCGCCTCTTGCTGTTTTGAAAGCTTTTGCCGCCAGAAACCGTTTTTTAGAAGCCCGCTAAGCCCCGCAAAGTCTCTGCGCATCGACAACACCGCAATAGAGCTTTCGGGGATTTTTTCTTTAAGCCAGCCCTCCAGAACCGAGGCGATTCCCCCGCCCTGCTCCTCGTTCGACGAATAAACCCGCGTTAAAAGCCCCGAATCGGAATCGCCGCCCGAATCGGGATAGCCCCCGTATTTCACGCCAGAATAAACCCTCTCTACAAGCCTTGCCACGCTTTCGGGGTTTCTGCAGTTGCCGTTTAAATAGCAAAGGGCGGGGCGGAATTTTTCGCGGAAAAGGCGCACGCGCTCCGCGCTTTCGGGGGTGAAGGCGGCGGAGCGGTAGTCGCCGAACATAATCCATTTGCCGTTTAAGATGCCGCCGCTTAAAAGGGCGTCGAACTCCAAAAAAATCTCGCGGCCCACAAAGTCTTGAGCCTCGTCCAGAACGAGGTAGCCGAAGCCGTTCGGGTGCGCGGCCTTCAAAACGGCCAGATTCTCCATAAATTTTTCGGCGGAGCCCGCGAAGTGCTTGGGAAACTCCAGACGGCACTCGCGCTCGAGATGGTCGCCAAGCCTGCGCATGGGCGTTACAAACAAAACCTCGCGCGTTTGCGACATTCTGCGCGCGTACTCGATGGCAAGAACCGTCTTGCCCGTCCCCGCAAGGCCGTCGACTGCGATTCGGTCGTTCAAGAGGACGCTGTCCAAAATCTTGAACTGCTCGTCGGTATATTTTCGGGCGCGGGCCTCGAAGTCGAGAGCGCGCTCGCGCGGAGTAAGCATTGTCTCGAAATCGGGGCGCAAAATCGCGAGCATTTCCGAAACTTTTTTTTCGTCGAAAGCGCCGAGAGCGAGCTTGTGGCGCGCGGCCTGCAATGCGAAGGCGCGGCGGATTACGCGCGCGGCTCCGCCGGAGGAAATGTCTTCGGCGTCGATAAAGTCGATGTCGTCCCACTCTTTTGCCCCGCCGATTTTTAGCCGCCTAAAATTGCAGCCCGTAAACGCCACAAGCGGGAAGAACGGAACCTCGCGCATCTGCGGATTTTCGCCCTTTACGCGGCGCATTAAAGAAAAAGCAGCCTCCTTCGCCTGCTTGAAGGGCCCCTTCGCGCTGCGGTAGCCCCCGCTGCCGAACCTCCAAACCCCGCCCTTTCTGGAAATTTTGGACGACGACTTCACCTCTACGCACATCACCCCGCAATGCGGAATAAGCGCGACAAAGTCTATCTCGCCCTCGCCCTGCGACTCGTGGCGGGGAATGTCGAACGAGTGCAAGACAATCCAGTCTTTTGAATACTCGTCCTTCTCTAATGCGCGGAAAAGTTTTTCCTCTCCCGAGGAGTTGTTGTTTATGTAAACTGGGGGGACAAGTCTTGCCATCTAATGCAAATCACACCAAAAAACCCGCCGCCCCGCAATAAAAATCTAACGCCCCGAGCCATGCCTGCGGTTCGACCTTACCGACGACACCACCGCCGCCGCG
>JAGBOM010000042.1 GCA_017633865.1 Opitutales bacterium | reverse complement strand
CTTAACGGCTACGCAATCGCGATTTTTTCAAACTACGTCTCCCTCTTTGAGATAGCGGCCGTCGCCCTGCTCGCGGCGATGGTGGGCGTCATCGCAATCGCTAAGGACGCCTCGCCCAAACGCCCGAAAAGGGACATGCTTTAAGGAGTTTTCGCCATGCATAATTTAACGGATTTTCTGGTCCCCTCGCTCATGATTTTTGCAACCGGGCTTGTGGGGGTGTTCTTCAAAAAGAATTTGATAGGCGTTGTAATGTGCGTCGAGATTATGATATGCGGGGCGCTGCTTGCGCTCGTGTCTTTCGCGGCGGCAAACGGCGGCGTGGGGGGGGCGGCGTTCGCGTTTTTCGCTATGGCAATCGCCGCGTGCGAGGCGGCGCTCGCGCTTGCGGTCGTCGTGCAGTTTTATACAATAAGGCGCTCGGTTTCCTCCGACGACGCCGACACTTTGGGGGACTGATTTTATGCCGCAGACTGACATTTTAAAACACGCGCCCGAGGCGATGCTTGCCATGCCTCTTTTGGCGGCGGCCATAACCGCTCTCTTTTTGAGAAAAAGCAAATGGGGCGGGGCGGCGCTTTCAATATTTTCGGCGACGGCGGTTCTTGCGCTTTCTTTGTATTTGCTCGTTTGCGGAAGGTTCGGCGAAATCGCCCCGCGCGGCTTTGAAATTTTTTCGCTGGGCGGGCTAAGCGTAAAGTTCGGCTTTTTGGCGGACGCCCTCGCGGCGAACATGGTTTTTGTGGTCGCGTTTGTGGGCTGGCTAATCCACATTTTCAGCGTGGGATATATGAACCATGACCCCGCAAAGGGCAGGTTCTTCGGCGGCTTGAGCTTCTTCATGTTCTCGATGACGGGCATAATGCTTGCCGACAATCTGTTTATGATGTTCGTGTTTTGGGAGTTCGTGGGCTTTAGCTCCTACATGCTAATAGCGCACTATGCCGACACCGAATACTCGAAAATGGCGTCCAAAAAGGCGTTTATCGCAAATAGAATCGGCGACTTCGGCTTTTTGCTCGGCATAATATTCTGCTACTGGACTTTCGGCTCGACCAATTTTTCCGAAATCGCCGAGGCCTTGAAGATTAATCCGCAGCTTGCCTCGACCGGAATGGCCCTGCTTTTAATATGCGGATTTTTGGGCAAGTCCGCCCAGTTTCCGCTGCAGGTTTGGCTTACCGACGCTATGGCGGGCCCCACTCCCGTTTCCGCCCTCATACACGCCGCCACAATGGTCGCGGCGGGCGTGTTTATGACGGCGAGGCTCGGGGTTGTCGGGCTTCTTACGCCCGCGGCCTCGGCCTTTATGCTTTTTATATGCGCTTTAATGGCGATGTGCGCGGGCTTTTGGGCTCTCGGGCAAAGCGACATCAAAAAGACTCTCGCGTATTCCACCTTGGCGCATTTGGGGCTTATGGGCGTTGCGGTCGGCATGGGAGCCTACGGAATCGCGATGATGCACCTTACGATGCACGCCTTTTTCAAGGCCGGGCTATTCCTTACCGCGGGCGCGGTAATTTACGCCTGCAACCACGAGCAGGATATGTTTAAAATGGGCGGGCTTTGGAAAAAAATGCCGATTACCGCCCTTTGCGCCGCCGTCTTTACCTGCTCGATTATTTCGGTCCCGTATTTCGCGGGCTATTACAGCAAGGAAATGATTTTGAATATTTCGTTTGTAAACGCCTTCGGCGCGGAGGGCTCGGGCGCGTTTTTAAAGGCCGTGTTCGCGATGGTTTTAGTGGCCGCGCTTCTTACGCCCGTTTATATGGGCAGGCTTCTTTGGTCCGTATTTTTCGCCAAGCCCGCCTCGGAAAAATCCGCGAACGCAAGGGAGGTTTCTTTATGGATGCTTTTGCCGCTTGCGGTTTTGGCGGTTTACTCGCTGGGCGGCGCGTGGGGAGCGGTTTTTGAAGGCCGCCGCAT
>JAGBOM010000314.1 GCA_017633865.1 Opitutales bacterium | reverse complement strand
CTTGAAAGCCTGCGCGGCGCGGGGTTTTCTGCCGGGAGCCTCGGCGGGGTTGGCGAAATCAAGGCGGGCTCCATTTTGATAAACGCGACAAGCGTGGGGCTAAAAAAGGACGATTTGCCTATAGTCGATTTTTCGGCAATAGACAAAAGCTGCGCCTTTTTCGACATGCCCTACCGCGCGGGGGGCGAAACGCCCTCTGTTGAGGCCGCGCGCAAGGCGGGGCTAAAGGCGGCGTCGGGCAGGGCGATGCTCGCCTGGCAGGGGGCTAAATCCCTTTCGATTTGGACGGGGCGCGAAATGCTGGGAGAGCTTATGCTAAACGCCCTCGATTCGGACACATAAAAATGGTCAGAGTTGTCGGCATAGATTTTGACGGGACGATTGCGGACACGCTCCCGCTTTGCATAGAGGCCTTTCGGCTCGCGCTCGCTCCCGTTTGCGGCAGAATGCTAAGCGACGAGGAAATCACCGAGGGCTTCGGCATGGACGAGGAGGGAATCGCAAGGCGGCTCGCCCCGAACAGGTGGCGGGAGGTTGTTGACGGCTATCTGCGCCATTACGAAATTTTGCACCCGCAATATTCGGGCGTAATTGACGGAATGGAGGACGTTTTAAAAACCGTAAAAAATTTCGGCGCAAAGCTCGTTTTAATAACCGGCAAAGCGAAGGCGAGCGCGGACATCTCCCTAAAAAAATTCGGAATAATAAAATATTTCGACGCTTTTGAATTCGGCTCTCCCGTTAAAAACAGGAAGGCCGAGGCTATTGCCGCCGCGCTTGCGCGCTACAAAATTTCGCCCGCCGAAATGGTTTATATAGGCGACGTTCCAAGCGACGTCGAGGCCGCGCGGGCGAACCGCGTGCGCTGTCTTTCCGCGGCCTACGCAAAAACCGCGCAGGCGGAGCTTCTTGAACTCTCCAACCCCGGCAACGTTTTTTACGGCGTTGGCGGCTTAAAGGCGGAGCTTGTAAAAATCTTGAAGCCCCGCGCGTGATTTTGGGCGGAATCCCGCCGCGTTCGCGCCGCAAAAAAAATCGGGAAAAAGCGGGGCGCGGAGAAGCGGAAAATCGGCAAAGCAAACGGAAAAAAGCTGGCGGAAAAACGAAAGAAAACGTCAAAAAACATAAAAAAACGCGGAGCGGGTCGCTTCGCGTTTTCGTTTTTTTTTAGGTGTTCGAGGTTAGAGGAGCTTGAAGAAGTCGTTGCCCTTGTCGTCCACCAAGATGAACGCGGGGAAGTCTTCGACTTCAATTTTCCAGACGGCCTCCATGCCGAGTTCCGGATATTCGACAAGCTCGACCTTTTTAATGTTCTGCTTCGCAAGGAGCGCGGCGGGGCCGCCAATCGAGCCCAGGTAGAAGCCGCCGTGCTTTTTGCAGGCGTCCGTCACCGCCTGCGAACGGTTGCCCTTGGCTATCATAACCATGCTTCCGCCGTTTTCCTGAAAGAGGTCTACATAAGGGTCCATTCTGCCGGCGGTTGTGGGGCCGAACGAGCCCGAGGGCATACCCGCGGGGGTCTTTGCCGGGCCCGCGTAGTAAACGGGGTGGTTCTTGATGTATTCCGGAAGCCCCTCTCCCTTTTCGAGGCGCTCGCGCCGTTTGGCGTGGGCGATGTCG
>JAGBOM010000313.1 GCA_017633865.1 Opitutales bacterium | reverse complement strand
GGCTTTTGCAAAACGGCCTGCGCCCCGACTGCATCGCAGAGGAGGGCGCGTGCATTCGCGCCGTGCAAAAGGCGTACGCGCGCCGCGTAAACGCGGAGGACTACGCCTCGCTTTCCCCCAAAGACATTGAGGACATCGCCCTCGGCAAGCGCGAGGGCGACAAAAAGGCGGCAATCGAAGCCTACGAGGAAATGGGGCTTGTTTTGGGCAGCGCCTTCTCGACAATCGCCACGCTTTTCGACTCTTTAATAGTTGTAGGCGGCGGGCTTTCGTACGGGCACAGGCTCTTTTTGGACAAGGCTGTATCCGTAATGAACGGCTCAATTAAAAAGTACGACGGCTCGGTTTTAAACAGGCTCGCGCAAAAGGCCTACAACCTTGAGGACGCATCTTCAATGGCGGAATTTTTGAAGGGCGGCGAAAAGGCTATCAAGGTTTACGGCTCCGAGCGGGAGGTTGTTTACGACCCGATTAAGCGCGTCGGCCTCGGCATAAGCAGGCTTGGAACAAGCGAGGCGGTGGCGGTCGGCGCGTACGCTTTCGCGCTCAACCAAATAGACAAGCTTAACGCATAGTTTGGCGGCTAAATTTTCCGGCGGCGCGGGGCGAAAGCCCCTCGCCGTTTTTTGCGCCCGCTTGGGCGCGCGGCAAAACGCGGGAGCGTTATTAAGCGGCGTTGTCGCTAAAAAAATTTTTTTAAGGGCGCAAAAAAAAGCGGGGTGCTCCCCCGCTTAAAAATCGTATTAAAAAAACTAAGCCTTCGGCTGCTGAGGGCGGGGGAAAAGAATTTCCTGCGCGCCGAGCTTTGCGCCGCAGAGCCTGTCGCTCCAATTCAGGGCGTCGCCGAAAGTGTCGAGCTTGGGCTGGGCAAGAAGGCTCAAAATCTTTTCCGAAATCGTCGGCATAATGGGCGCGAGCGCGGAGGCCGCAAGCCTCAAGCCCTCGCACATAAACGCAAGCGACGTTTCAAGGCGGGCTTTATCTGCGGGGTCGGCGCTCTTGGCGAGCTTCCAGGGCGCGCGGGTTTCGGCGTATTTATTTATCGCGCGGATGAAGGCGAAGATTTTGTCGAGGGCGATATGGAACTGCATTCCCTCGTAAAGCGGCAAAATTTCCCCCCTTACGGCGCTCCACGCGTCTTTGAGCGATGTTTCGGGCTCCTCGTTTACGGACTGCGCCTTGACGAAACCCCCGCAGTAGCGGTGCGACATGTTCAGGCCGCGGCTTACGAGGTTGCCGAGGTCGTTGCCGAGGTCGCTTGTGTAGCGGGCGAGGAACTGGTCGGCGGAGAAGTCGCTGTCTTGGCCGACGTTCATTTCGCGCATTAAAAAGTATCTGAAGGCGTCCGCGCCGAACTGCGAGACGAGGTCGAGCGGGTTTACGATGTTGCCGAGGCTTTTCGACATTTTTTCTCCCGAGGAAAGCCACCAGCCGTGCACGAGCAGGGATTTAGGCGGCTCGATGTCGAGAGCTTTTAGCATGATGGGCCAATATACCGCGTGCGGCGGCACGAGTATGTCCTTGCCGATTACATGGAAGTCCGCGGGCCAATAGCTTTCAAAATCGGCGGCTCCGAAGCCGACGGCGGAGATGTAGTTTACGAGGGCGTCGAACCAGACGTAGGTTACGTAGTTTTCGTCGAAGGGCAGGGGGATTCCCCATTCGAGCCTCTCCTTCGGGCGCGATATGCAAAGGTCGTTCAGCGGCTCCTTGAGGAATTCCAGAACCTGCTTCGCCCTGAAGCGCGGGAAGATGAAGTTGTCGTGCGTTTTGATGTAGTCTACGAGCCACTCCTGATACTTGCCGATTTTAAAGAAGTAGTTGGACTCCGTGATTTCGGAGACTTCGCCGAAGATTTCCGGCCAGGAGCCGTCCTCGTTTCTGTCTTTGTCCTGCAGGAACTGCTCTTGGCGGGCGGAGTAGAAGCCCTTGTATTCCGACTTGTATATTTCGCCCTTGTCGAAAAGCTTTTGCAAAAGGGCGCGGACGACCTTCTTGTGCCTTTCCTGCGAGGTGCGGATATAGTCGTCGTTGGAGATGTTTAAAAGCCTGCACATAGAGGCGAACTTTTCGGCCTGCTCGTCGCAAAACTTCAGGGGCTCGACGCCCGCTTTTCTCGCGCTTTGCTGGACTTTCTGCCCGTGCTCGTCAAGCCCCGTCAAAAAGTGGACGCTCTCGCCTTTAAGCCTCCTAAATCTCGCCACGACGTCCGTCAGGACTTTTTCGTAGGCGTGGCCGAGGTGGGGCGAGCCGTTCGCGTAGTCTATCGCTGTTGTGATGTAAAAATTTTTCATCGTTTGTTTAAGTTTGGTTAAAATTTTTCGTAATTTCGGGAATCGGCCTACGCGATGGTCTTGCCTTTCGCAATCTTCGGCCCCGCGAACAAAATCGACGGGTCCTGCAATGCCTCCAGAATGTTCATGGCGTGGGCTCCGACCTTTTCGCACTGGCCGAGAATTTCGATAAACAAAATGCCGCCCTTCGCGCTCGCCGCTCCGAGCTCGATTTCGGCGATGACCTCCTTGCGTATGGACTTGCGGTTTTTGTCGAGCATGGCGCGTATCTTTACCGCGTTTTCGAGGTCGGCGCGGCTTATCACGTTTTGGAGCAGCATTCTGCGCGCGTATAGCAGGAAGTTGTCGATTTCCGCGCAGAACTGCACGAAGGCGGGCGACTGCAGCATCTGGTCCTTAAACTGCTTGCGGTAGCGCTTTCTGGCGAGGGTTATAAGGCGGTAGCAGCAGTCGCTCATGTCTTCAAGCTCGGCGATAATCACCATGTTTTTTACGACGATGTTCGTGCTTTGCTCGCTTAGCTCGTGCGCGGTGCACTGTATGAAGAAGTTTGTCAGGGCGTACGAGAGCTTGTCGCACTCCTCCTCGATGTTTCTAAGCTCGTTTACCTGCCCGCTAAGGTCTTCGTCGGGCTTTTGGAAGATGTCGGTAAAGCCGTTAAACATTTTGGAGGACATTTCCGCGAGCTTTACGACCTCCTTCTGCCCCTCGAAAAGGCAGAGCTCGCCCATTTCGGCAAAGTGGCTTGCGAGGTATTCGAGGCGCTCCTTCGAGGTTTCCTTCTTCTCGTCGGGGTTTCCCTTTATAATCTTGCAGACCAGCTTTTCAAGAAGCGGCACAAAGCCTATCAAAAGCAGAATGTTGGAGCCGTTAAAGAGCGTGTGGAATAGCGCGAGCTTTTCCGTAAGGCCTATGGTTTCGATTTCGCCGGCTGTTTTGCCCGCGGCTATCGCGGCCTCGCGCGCGCCCGAGAACCACCCGTTTACGACATCGTTTACGAACGCCGTAAAGTGCGTAAACACAATCAGAACCCAGCAAACGCCGATAAGGTTGAAGCACATGTGCACGAACGCCGCGCGCTTCGCGTTTGTGTTGCCCGTGGCCGCCGACAGCATCGCGGTGGCTGTGGTGCCGATATTTTCGCCGAGGACTATCGCGGCCGCGAGGTCGAAGGTTATCCAGCCCTTTATCACCATCGTCATAGTTATCGCCATAGCGACCGCCGAGGCCTGCACCACGAGCGTAAGCACTACGCCGAATGCGAGAAATATAAGTATCGATAAAAACCCGAGGTTCGAGTAGTTCTTGATTGTTTCGAGAAGCTCGGGGTGGGCGTTAATGTCGGGCACGGAGTCTTTCAAAAAACCCATCGCCATAAACAGAAGCCCGAACCCCACAAGAAATTCGCCGAAGGTTTTGTAGGCGGGCTTTTTTATGAAGAAGAAAACCACGCCCGCGCCCACAACCGGAAGCGCGACGGAAGAAAGCGAGAACGTGAACGCGAAGTAGGCGATAATCCAGGCCGTTACGGTTGTGCCGAGGTTGGCGCCCATAATTACGCCTATGGCCTCCCGCAGCTTTAAAAGCCCCGCGTTTACGAAGCTTACCACCATTACCGTGGTGGCCGTCGACGACTGTATCGCCGAGGTTATTATAAGCCCTGAAAAAACGCCCTTAAAGCGGTTGCCAGTCATGGTGCTCATTATCGAGCGGAGTCTTTCGCCCGCGAGCTTTTGGAGGGAGTCGCTCATAAGCTTCATGCCGAAGAGGAACAGCCCGAGGCTCCCTATTATCTGAAACAGCGTAAACATTTTGGTTCTTAAAATAAAAAAGAATTATACCAGTTTAGGGGATTATTGTTGTTTGTAAATTTAAAAACGTTAATATCGGCCAATATAAAAAATACATTATGAAAACGGTTTTGATATATTCGGGCGGGCTCGACTCCACAGTTCTGCTTCATCATTTGGCCTCCACGGGGAGCGTAGCCGAGGCCGTAAGCGTAAACTACGGGCAAAAGCACTTTAAGGAGCTCGAATTCGCCGCCGAGAACTGCCGCAGGCTCGGGGTGCCGCACAGGGTAATAGACTTGTCGAGCCTTTCCGACATGTTCGGCGACTGCGCCCTGACAAGCCCGAAAGTGGAAGTTCCCGACGGCTCCTACGCGCCCGAAAATATGTCGGCAACCGTTGTCCCCAATAGAAATATGATTCTGCTTTCGTTCGCCGCGGCGCGCGCGATTGCCAAAAAGTGCGACGCCGTAGCCTACGCCGCCCACGGCGGCGACCACGCCCTGTATGCCGACTGCACCCCCGAATTTGCCGACGCCATGGCGGGGGCGATCCGCCTTGCCGACGCCCGCAAAATCGAGCTTCTTCGCCCGTTTATAAATATGGCGAAGGCGCAAATCGTTTCTTTGGGCGCAAAGCTGGGCGTGGATTTTTCTTTAACGTGGTCATGCTACAAGGGAGGGGAAAGGCACTGCGGCAAATGCGGCACCTGCTCCGAGCGCAGGCAGGCGTTTATCGCCGCCGGAGTTCCCGACCCGACCGCCTACGAAGATTAACTCCGCCCCAAAACGCGGGGACGGCGGGGCGTTGAGCCTCGGCGGTAAAATTTCCCCCCGCGTCTTCCGAAATAAAAAAACTTTCGGCTTCCGCTTAAAAAGACAAAAAAAGATTCTACTTCTTAAAAAAGCTTTTTATTTCGTTATTAAGGCGCATAGAGCAGAACTTTGGCCCGCACATTGAGCAAAATTCGCCGGTGTGGATTTTTTCCGCGCGGCGGCGGTAAAACGAGCGGGCTTTTTCGGGGTCGAGGGCGAGGTTGAACTGGTCGTCCCAGCGGAATTCCACGCGGGCTTTGCTCATGGCGTTGTCGCGATACTGGGCGGCGGGGTGGCCTTTGGCGAGATCCGCGGCGTGGGCGGCGAGCTTGTAGACAACAACGCCCTCGCGCACGTCCTCCTTTTCGGGAAGGCCGAGGTGCTCCTTGGGCGTAACGTAGCAGAGCATGGCAGTTCCAAGCCAGGCTATTAGGGCGGCGCCTATCGCGCTTGAAATATGGTCGTAGGCGGGGGCGATGTCGCTTACAATCGGGCCCAGCGTGTAGAAGGGCGCCTCTTTGCACCAGTCGAGCTGGTTTTTCATGTTTTGGGATATGAGCTGGAGCGGAACGTGGCCGGGGCCCTCGCACATCGTTTGCACGTCCTTTTCCCAAGCGGTTTTAAGAAGCTCGCC
>JAGBOM010000312.1 GCA_017633865.1 Opitutales bacterium | reverse complement strand
GAAGAAGTAGATGTCCTCAAGCGGGGATTTGTCGGGAACCTCGTCAAACCTTTTTACAAGCTCCGTCAAAAGCGGGCGCGCCTGGACGTAGGAGCCTTCCTCAACAAGGCTGTTAACTTCGTCGCGAAGCTCTCCGACGCCCTTTGTGGACAAGTCCTGCGCCGAAAGCATTGATACGGAAGCGGCAAACAAAGAGTATGCCAACACTTTTTTTAGTTTAGGGTACATATCTATTCTATATTAAATATAAAATTCATGGGGTGCGGCCTCCGCTATGCGCGCTTCGGCCAAGTTTTAAGCCCTCAAGACTCCTTTTTGCGGGGGATTCCGCCCTCCGAAACGGGAGCCTCGAAAGCCCAACCAACATAAAAGCCGCGCCCGCATAGGCTCCTTGCGGCAAAACGCCTTCGGCAATGCGGCGAATTTCGTTGATTAGGGAAAAATCTAACATACATCGCCCCGCGTTTCCAAGCTTTTTTTTCAACTTTTTTAGGGCTTAAAGCGGAGGGCGGCGGCCTTTCGATTTGGCGCGAGGCCAAAAATTTAAATTTTGTCGTTGAAGAAAACGGCGGATTCGCCATAGTTATTTTTTTAAACATTTATAAAACTATGAGCGGAAAAATCGAACAACAAAAAGCCCCCGAAAAATTGATGAGGGGTTCGGAAATCATCGTAAAATCCCTTGAGCTGCAGGGGGTCGAAACGGTGTTCGCCTACCCCGGCGGCCAGTCGATAGATTTGCACGACGCTTTTTCAAAATCCAAAAAAATCAGAACAATTCTGCCCCGCCACGAGCAAAGCTGCGGCTTTATGGCGCAGGGCTACGCCCGCGCGACGGGCAAAACCGGCGTCTGCATGACGACCTCGGGCCCGGGAGCCACAAACATCCTTACCGCGATTGCCGACGCCTATATGGACTCCATCCCCATGGTCATTCTTACGGGGCAGGTTTTCCAGAGCTTTATAGGGAAGTCCGCCTTTCAGGAAACCGACGTGTTCGGAATGACGCTGCCCGTGGTAAAGCACAGCTACCTCGTGCTTGACGCAAACGACCTCGCCCGCATAATCAAGGAGGCCTTTATTGTCGCAAACCACGGCCGCCCCGGCCCCGTCTTAATCGACATTCCCAAAGACGTGCAGCTTGCAAAAGTAGTCCCGAATTTCGACGCGGAAGTAGATTTGCCCGGGCTGCCCAAGCTCCCCAAGGCGGGCGCTGGCGAAATCAAAAAGCTGCTTGAAATGATTGAAAAGTCGAAGCGCCCCGTGATATACGCTGGCGGAGGGGCAATTTCAAGCGGCTCGGCCAAGCTTCTCGACGAATTTTCCGAAATTACGGGCATACCGGTTGCGACTACCCTCATGGGCATAGGCTGCGCCAATCCGCTCGAGGCCAAAAACGTCTACTGGTTCGGCATGCACGGAACCTACGCGGGCAACTCCGCCGTATGCAATTCCGACCTGCTTATTTCGATGGGCGCGAGGTTTGACGACCGCATTACGGGCGTAGTCTCCAAATTCGCAACGGGCGCGAAAATCGCGCATATAGATATCGACGTTTCCGAGCACGACAAAAACGTAAAAATCTACTTCGGCATACATTCCGACCTCAAGCCCGCGCTCGAAATGCTAATATCCGAAGCCAAAAAGCCCTCTTTTAAAAAGCCCGACTTAAAGGACTGGATTTGCCAAATCCAGCGCTGGAAGGGCGAATACCCCTACCCCTTCGCCGACGCCGAAAACAAAAAATTCATCACCGGCCCCGAAGCCATAAAGACCCTCTACAAGGTGTCGAAAGGCGGGCCGATAATCACAACGGGCGTCGGCCAGCACCAAATGTGGACGCCCCAGCAGTTCATCTTTACGCGCACCCGCCAGTTCATAAGCTCCCTCGGCGCGGGCACGATGGGGTTCGGCCTGCCCGCGGCTCTCGGCGCAAAAATCGCAAAGCCCGATGAATGCGTGGTCGACATAGACGGCGACGGCTCTTTCCAGATGAACATTCAGGAAATGGCCACAGCCGTCATGGAGGACATACCCGTAAAGGTGATGATGCTAAACAACCAGTTCCTCGGCATGGTCATGCAGTGGCAGGATATGTTCTACGGCGGCAACCACGCCAACACGAACCTCTGCCGCGAAAAAGGAAAATTCGCGAGCCCCGACAAGCCCGGCGAAATCTACCCCGACTATATAAAAATCGCCGAGGGCTACGGCTGGAAGGCAAGGCGCGTCGCCAAAAAAGAGGAGCTTGAAGAAGCCGTAAAGGAAATGCTCGAGGCAAAAGAGCCGTTCTTTTTGGAAGTGCTCATCCCGCACGACCAGCACGTTCTGCCCTTTATCCCGCCGGGAAAGTCGGCGCACGACATTATTGTCGACTGCGTAAGCTGCGGCAAGTGCCCACGCGCCTTCGATTCCGACGCGAGAATCCAGTCAAAAAAATAAAAATTTTATTTTAAACTCCATGAAAAACACATACGCAATTTTAAAGACCAACCAGGGCGACATAAAAATAAAGCTTTTCTTGGACGAAGCCCCCAAGACCTGCGAAAATTTTATAACCCATATTAAAAACGGCTACTACGACGGGCTGATATTCCACCGCGTCATAAGGGAATTTATGATACAGGGCGGAGACCCGACGGGAACGGGCATGGGCGGAGAGTCCATCTGGGGAAAGTCCTTTAAGGACGAATTTTCGCCGAAGCTTAAGTTCGACCGCAAAGGCCTGCTTGCCATGGCAAACGCCGGCCCCAACACAAACGGCAGCCAGTTTTTCATTACCACTGTCGAAACCCCGTGGCTCAACAACCACCACACGATTTTCGGCGAAGTAGAAAGCGGATACGAAACTGTCGAAAAAATCGAAAATTGCAGAACCGGCGAAATGGACAAGCCCATACAGGCTCAAAAAATCCTGAAAGCCGAAATCGTCGAGGAATAGCGGCCTAAATTTACGAGGCCGCCGCGGCTGCTTGTGGTATGCACGTCTTTAATAAAAAAAACGCCGCTATCGCGTCGAAAAAAGAAAATTTTTAGGCGGGGTTTTGCCCCGCTTTTTTTGCGCCCCGATAGCGAGATTTTTGTTGATTTTTTGAGAAGATTTCGGGATAGTAAAAAAGTCAGGCTGATTGGGTGCGGCGCGGCCGCGATACTCGTCCGCCCAGTACGGCACGGAGCCGCGAACGTCGCCATACACCCTTTTTTATTTTTGCGGCAAGCCTTCATATATGTTTCGCGCTCGCATAATTTGCGCGGGTTTTTTACTTGATTTTTAGAAATTTTTAGTCGATATTTTTCTTAGATAGTGAACGAGGGTGCAGGAAGTGGCTATTCCCTCGGGATCAAGTGGCGGTTAAGATTTCCCTTAATCGCCATCCTTTTTTTCGGGGTTCCCGCGCAATTCCTCCAAAAGATGCTGGATTTCCTCGAGCTTTGCCTGGGTTTCGATTGAAATGTTGTACTTTTCCGCCATTTTTTTGCGATTTTTGTTGATTTTTAAAAATTTTGAGCGATGATAAAGCCGTAGAAAGGAAGCAAAGCCATGTTGTTAAAAATATTAGATGTACTTTTACAGATTTTCGTATTCTGCGTAATCTTCGGTGGTTTTTGCTTTGTTCTATATGTGGTGAACAAGTTCCTTTCGATGCCTCTTCATAAGATAGATTGGCTTGATAAGAAGTAAATCTTCTCCCGCTCAACTTTGAACTTCCATCAATTCGTGGTTTAGGCTGTTGAGGGATTTTTCGTTTGTAAGGGCTGCGTTGGCTTCGAATATTGCAAGCTTATCAAGTACCCTGCGCCTTTTTACGCTATGCGATAAAAACTTGATTCGTAAAGGCGACATATCAAGCAGCCTTTCCCAAGTTATTCCGCAGTTGGCGCAGAGCCAGCCGAAGAGCCGGTTGAGTCGTTCCCATTGGTCTTCTGTGTCCGATAGGCTTGAGCTTTCAGTTTGAGGGCTTCCGCTTTCCGCTTCAGCCATTCCGAAAAAGGGTCGAAGTTCAACTCGTGCGCCTTTCTAAATAGAGTGCCCGAATCTTCGACTGAAAGCATATCTACTTCCTCGGCCGTCAAGTCTGTTGTAAGCTCGATTATTTCGGGCTCGTTGTCGATTAAAGCGGCATATTCTGCAAGCTTGCGCACAGGCAAACACTTAACGGGGCGTCTTTGGCT
>JAGBOM010000311.1 GCA_017633865.1 Opitutales bacterium | reverse complement strand
CCTTTGAATAGTTTGAACAAAGCGGAGATTAGACGTCTTTTTAATTTTATAAGCTTTTTAGAACGCCCAAGCTAAGTATTATCTTAATAGATTTATAATCAATTAGTTGCATTTCTATTTTAGCTACGGTATTTTAAATACTGTATCTTGTATGAAACATTTTTATTAAGCATATGGATTCATACAAGTATAAAATCTTCGTCATAAATCTTGACAGAGCGACTTTGCGTTGGGAAAAAATGAGAGTTCAGCTGGAGAGGCTCGGTTTGCCTTTTGAGCGTTTTTCGGCGGTGGACGGCAACGCGCAAAGCGGGGAATTTTTGAGCCGCTATTATTGCGCGGAATCGAACAAAAAAGATTATTACGCCCCGCTCAGCAAGTCGGAGATAGCCTGCTATATAAGCCATTTGAAGGCTTGCGAAAAAATCGTAGCCGAAAATCTCGACTACGCGATTATTCTAGAAGACGACGTCGTTTTGAAAGACTCTTTCAAGCTTGTTCCTTGGGCGCTTGCTTCTATAAAAAATTGGAGCTACATAAAGCTGATAGCTCCGTTTAAGAAGAAAAAAATCGTTTCGTCCAGCCCCGTTGTTTTTGAAATTCCCGAAGGCTGCGAGGCGGGCGCGAAAAGCGTTTCGCCAACGTTTGAGCTTGTCCGCTGGAAGAAGCCGCCGGCGGGAACGCAAGCATACGCAATCACAAAAGCCGGCGCAAAGGAATTTTTCTCAAAGCGCTCGCGCTTTTCGCGCCCTATAGATATGGATTTGCAGTTTACCTGGGAAACGAATCTTGAGATCGAGGGGCTTGTTCCGTCTTCCTGTGCGCTTTCGGACGACGCCTCTCAAATCGCGCATAAAGAGAAGCCCCACTACCCGTTTGCCCATTTTGTTTACAAGCTCAAATACGCCAAATTGAGAAGGCTTTTTAGTAAGTAAAATGGACTTTTGCTATTCTACAAACGAAAATTTTGCGCCGCATATCGCGGTTTCGATAACTTCGCTTTTGGAAAACAATTCTTCGCGCGAAATTGCCGTTCACATCTTGCATTCGGATTTAAGCGAAGAGACAATAGCGAGATTGTCCGCTTTTGAAAACCGATACAAAAACGCAAAAATTGTATTTCACAAAATCGACGAAACTCGCTTTGAGAAATTCGCCTTGTCGATAGACTACATAACAAAGGAGACATACTATCGCTATCTGATTGCCGAGCTTTTGCCGAATGTCGATAAAATTCTATACCTTGACGGCGACACAATCGTAAACGGCGACATTTCCGGGCTTTTCGACATAGATCTTTTCGGGGTTTATTGCGCGGGAGTGCGCGATATTTTTATTGATGGAAGCGGATATAAAAAGGAGCTTAATCTTGACGGATTGTACATAAACGCAGTCGTTATATTGTTCAACTTGGCCGAAATAAGAAAATCCGGCATTGTTGAAAAGCTGTTTAATCTGACCGGGAAAAACGATTTTAAGTATCAGGACCAGGACGCAATAAACATAGCCTTCAACGGAAGAATAAAGGAGCTTGACTGCATATACAATTTCAAGCGAACCCACCAAAAAGCGTTTCCCGAAAAAACTGCGTCCGCAAAAATAATACACTACGTCGGCCCCAACAAGCCCTGGAAAAGATTTTCCTTAAATCGCCTGAAACGCCTTTATTTTAAATACGAAAGAATTTTATGGAAAAAAATTATAAAGATGTGATATTTCCAAAAAATGCCGGCAAGAAAGAGTTAAAACGCGCATTAAAAAAAGCATGGCAATTAAGGGATTTTGAAATCGGACTATATTGGAAGCGAACAATTTATTTTTCCACTTTTATCGGGGCATTATTTGTGGGATTTTATAATATAAGAGATGATTGTTCTTTGAAAACAATCATAGCGATTTTGGGAACGGCAATATCATGGGTATGGTTTTTGACAAATAAAGGCTCAAAATTTTGGCAGGAAAACTGGGAAAACCATATTATCTTTTTGGAGCAAGAATTTAATAGCGAAATTTACAGTGTAACTCTGAACAAGTCTGGGGAGTGTTTTTTTAATCCGTTAAACGGCCATTCCTATTCAATTTCAAGGCTCAACGGGTTTATTGTGCTTTTGATATGGATGGCGTGGGTGTTTTTATTAATAAAAGAACTTTTTTTTAATATGGTATCGCTGTGCGAAGTAATCGCATCTTTTATTGCCATATTAATATTTTATATTTTTCTGTCGCTTATTAGCGACCTTCTTTTTGCATCTCAAAAAAATTTTTCGGAGCGGGGTAAAATAAAGGGGGCCGACATTGAATATAGAAGAACAAAATAGTTTTTAAATGGACTCTAAAATAAAGAAAATAATTGAAAAAGTCGATGTCGTTTCATTCGACATCTTCGACACTCTTCTCTTGCGCTATTATATAAAGCCGACGGATTTATTCTTACATATTGAAAAAGCAAAAAATTTATATGGATTTTGCGCGGAAAGAATTGACGCTGAAAAACGTTGCCGTATTAAAAATTCCGATAGAGAAGACATAACATTCGACGATATTTACACGGAAATCGACGATAAGTTTAAAATTGTAAAGAAAACGGAATTGGAATTTGAGAAGAGGGCTTTACACGCAAATACGCAAATAAAACCGTTATTTGAATATGCCAAAAAGCTGGATAAGAAAATAATAATAACATCCGATATGTATCTGCCGAAATATTTCCTAATTGAGATGTTGACGGCGAACGGCTTTTCCGGATTTGACGACATTTTTATCAGCGGGGAATTAAACAAAACAAAGGGCAGCGGAACCTTGTTTAAGCATATTCTGGACAAATACGATATTAAGCCGCATAAAATTTTTCATATCGGAGATAACGAAAAGTCGGATTATAAGGCTCCGCAAAAACTTGGGGTACAATGCCGCCTTTATCCCAAAATTTCATGCCAATATTTTCATAAATTCAAATATTTAAAAAAATTTCAAGATAAACACTCCGATTCCCTCGCCGCATCGCTATTTATATCGCAAATCGGAGAATATCTTTTATTAAAAAGCCCTAAAAATGATTATTGGTATGAAATAGGATATAAGCTCGGCGGAATCATCGCATATGCCTATACGAATTTTATAAAGAAGGAGGTTGAAAAACATAGGCTTACGAAACTCTTATTTGTCGCCAGAGATGGTTTTATTTTGCAAAAAGCGTATAATATGTACGGTTCGGTCGTGAAAAATGCATATGTTTACGCTCCGCGCATATTACGATATATTTACGATCTAAAGGTTCAAACCAACCACGACGCAAAGAGAATAATCGATTTCTATGCGGATTGTAATGACGATATTAGGAACGTTATAGAAAGTTCCGGATATGCGTCTAATCCGATGAAAATATTGGAAAATTACAAAGAGTTGTTTTTGTCAAAAAGGTATAATAAAAATTTTACAACATATATTCAAAATTTTACATCCAACGGCGACAACATCGGAATAGTTGATACAATAACCGGAGAGTTTTCGTCGCAATATCTTATATCTAAAGCCATAAATAGGTCTATTTATGGTTTATATTGGTCGAACATATGCCCATGCAGATACGATTTTAAATTTTCTTGTTTCAAAAATAATAAAAATTTTTTCGAATGGAATTCAAATGTTTTTACATTAAGCTGGGATTTTATGGAGTTTCTATTATCGTCTCCCGAAGTTAGCATAAAATATATAGACGATTCTTTAAAGCCGGTTTACGCGAAAAATCCGCCAAAAGAAGAGCTTTATCGCGCCTCATTATATCCGGAAATTGCAAACGGGATTTTGGATTTCGTTCGCGATTTTGTACGGTTGTCAGGCGAATATTTCGTAGATATATCTTCGGATATGCTTATAAGTTATATAAATATGTTTTTGAAATATAGAACTCCAAGCGACATAAAAAATCTTAAAAGCATTTGCTTTTCCGGCGGTTTCGATCATAAGAAATATTATCCTATTTTCCCGGCTATAAGCGCATCGGATTATTTTATGCATCCTTTGCGGACGTACAGGATTTTAAAAAATATCCATAGCGATTTGCTGAGTTTTAGAGATATACTCTTCTGCAATATTATAAAACCTGTTAGCGTAAAAATTAAATCCAAATACACGAAGGTCGAGATCCTCCCAAAACTGCAGTTATTTTTTGTAAAGGTAAAAATTTCTATTATTAAAAAATATGATTTCATGATCTCAATAGGAGGGTTCAAATAAATGGACAATTCTATATTCGACTATTCATACCATTACAGCAACTGGCATTCCGGCTCGAAAATATCGCGCAACTCCGATATACGCTTCGCCCAAAAATTATTTTCGGACCACGCGATATTTCCAAAAAACAAGGATTCCAAAGTTTTGGAAATAGGCTGCGGGATGGGAAGATTTCTGCTGATGCTGCAAGAAAAAGGCTTCCGAAATTTAACAGGAGTCGACATAGATAAAACGCAAATAGCAATAGCGCAAAAAGAGGGGCTTAACGTTTATTTGTATGACGGCATCGAGTGGCTGAAAAATACTTCGGACACTTTCGACGTTATTTATTTTTTCGACGTTTTAGAGCATATCGACAAAGAAAGACAGCTGGAATTTTTAAGACTCGTATGCGACCATTTAAACGACGGCGGTATGATTGCCCTTTCCGTCCCGAATGCTTTGGCTCCTTCCGGAATGTTTTATAGGTATATCGATTTCACGCACACTGTTTCATATAGCAGGGAAGCTATTTCGTTTTTGCTTAACAACGCGGGGTTCCACCATATTGATATTCGCCCGCAGCACAAGGAATGCGACGATGTCATAAATTTAAAAATCCCGTGGGCTAAAATATATATTATTGAATTCGGGTTAAAAGATATAATCCTTACGCCCAATCTTGTTGTCGTCGCGTTTAAAGACGGTAAAGAATTGAAAAATTATAAAAGGAATGCTCCCGCAATTGTAAACGATTACCGAAAGGCGATAAAACTTAAAAAGAGAAATCTTCTTTCAAGAATATTCAAACATTTAAAAATCTTTTAGCGCCCATAAAACGTTATTAGAGATGTTTTATATCCTGCATGCCAACGCGCTTTTGGCAGGAGGTGCGGGGCTCCGCCTTTGCTATTCTTTTCGGATAATCTCGAACAAGCTATTGCGCAAGCAATGCGGGGGCAGGATAGGCGCGATGACTATCGCGCCGCATAACCACAGAGAGGAAGCGGAGCTTCCGAGGGTCAAGGGCTCCGCTCTTGCGTTAAGGGCGATGTCGGAATTTTGCGGTGGGGGCGCAATAATTGTGTTTTAGAGCAAAATAAACGGCAATTCCGGCGGGAAATAAATTATTGACTAACGTTTAAAGGGTGTCATGATTCTGCCTCAAAATTTTTTATACCGGAGAATAGATAAAAAATGGCTTTAATAGTTCAGAAGTACGGCGGAACTTCCGTTGGCGACGTTGAAAGAATCAAGGTCGTCGCCCAGCGAATAAAAAATACGGTGGACGCCGGCAACAGCGTCGTGGTGGTGGTATCGGCCAGAAGCGGCGTTACAAACCAGCTAATAGAGCGCGCAAAAGCCCTAAACGCCATTCCCAACGAAAAGGAGATGGACATGCTTTTGGCGGTGGGCGAGCAGGAGACTATCGCGCTTACGGCCATGGCGCTTCATTCTTTGGGCGTTCCCGCGGTTTCGCGCACGGGCGCTCAGGCGGGAATCGTCACGGACTTTAACCACACCCGCGCGAGGATTGTCGAGGTCACGGGCGGCGACATCAAAAAGCAGCTCGACGCCGGCAACGTGGTAATCGTGGCGGGCTTTCAGGGCATAGACCCGGACGGATACGTAACAACCCTCGGCCGCGGCGGCAGCGACCTTTCCGCGATGGCTCTGGCGGGCGCTCTTAAGGCGGACGTGTGCCAAATCTTTACGGATGTTGACGGCATCTACACCGCCGACCCGCGCATAGTTAAGAAGGCGAGAAAAATAGATGTAATGGAGTATGACGAGCTTCTCGAAATGGCCGCGAGCGGCTCAAAGGTAATGCAGGCGCGCTCCGTCGAGTTTGCGCGAAAGTACAACGTGGTATTTGAAGTAAGATCGAGTTTTAACAACAACAGCGGAACAATAGTGAAAGCGGAAGTCCCATCATCTTTGGAAGGCCTCGTCGTAAGCGGCGTGGCCGTCGATAAAAACCAGACTAAGGTAACGATAACGGGTCTGCCCGACAAGCCCGGCTCCGTGGCCGAAATCTTCGACGCGCTCGGCAAGAACGGCGTTGGCGTCGATATGATTGTGCAGAATATCGGCAGGCAGGGCATGGCGAATTTGACCTTTACCGTCGCCAAGGACGACGCCCCGAAGGCGGAGAAAATCCTCCAGGGCGTCTGCTCCGATTTAGGCGCGTCAGTCTCCCTTACGGGCGACATCGCGAAAGTCAGCGTTGTCGGCATCGGAATGCGCTCCAATAGCGGCGTGGCGGCGACATTTTTTACCGCGCTTGCCAAGGCCGGCATAAACGTCCAGCTTATCACCACCAGCGAAATTAAAATTTGCGTGGCCATCAATTTGGACAGGGCCGACGAAGCCGCCTGCGCGCTGCATACCGCTTTCGGATTGGACAAGTAGCTTGCGTTTCCGCCGGGGGCTTGAAATAGGGTTTTCGGCGGTTTTTTGTTGCGTTCCGGACAGGATTTCGATGATAATCGAATCCGATTTTGGGCGCAATTTTTTTATTCAAAAAAAACGCGGAAAAACCGCGGCGCAAAAAAATAAAAAAATTTTAATTTTATGAAATTTGTAAGCACCAGAGGGCTGGCCGAGCCTTTGAATTTTTCGCAGGCCGTAATGGAGGGGCTAGCCTCCGACGGCGGGCTTTTCGTGCCCGAAAAGCTGCCGGACATTTCAGGCCTGATTGATTCGTGGGAGGGCTTGCCGTACTCGAAACTCTGCTTCGAGTTCCTCAAAATTTTCGCGCCCGAAATCCCGGAGGCAGACCTCCTTAAGATCGCGGAAAATTCCTACAAAAATTTTGACGACCCGCAAATCGCGCCGCTTTCAAGGCTCGATGAAAACCTGTATTTGCTCGAGCTTTACCACGGGCCGACGCTTGCTTTTAAGGATTTCGCGCTGCAGCTTTTGGGCAATTTGTACGAGTATTTGCTCGGCAAGTCGGGAAAGTCCATAAACGTTTTGGGCGCCACCAGCGGCGACACGGGCAGCGCCGCCATAAACGGCCTTCTCGGCAAAAAGGGCGTCAATATTTTTATACTGTACCCCAACGCAAAAGTTTCCCCGCTTCAGGAGCGGCAGATGGCGTGCACGGGCGCGAAAAACGTTT
>JAGBOM010000310.1 GCA_017633865.1 Opitutales bacterium | reverse complement strand
CTACGCTCAGGAAAATCTTTTAAACGTTTACCCATGCGGGCATTACGCGACCGAATGCTTTGGCATCGACGCGCTCGGGAGGCTCGCCGCCGAAAAATTCTCCCTCGAATACAAATTTATCAAATCCGAAAACCCTCTTTAAAATATGAAAAAAATCGCAATCATTAACGGAGCAAATTTGAACCGCCTCGGCGTGCGCGAGCCCGAAATCTACGGCCGCGAAACTCTTGAAAGCCTCGAGGAAAAGGCCTCGGCCTTGGCGGCGTCTTTGGGTGTCGAGCTCGCTTTTTTCCAGTCGAACCACGAGGGCGACATTTTGGACAAAATCGCCGAATTTTCCGACGCGAAGTTCGACGGGGCGGTCATAAACCCCGGGGCTTTCACGCACACGAGCGTCGCCCTGCGCGACGCTATTTCGGGCTCGGGAATCCCGTTTGTGGAGGTGCACATTTCCAACATCAACAGGCGCGAGGAGTTCCGCCGCAATTCGATTACCGCCCCCGTTTGCGTGGCGCAGGTTTGCGGCATGGGTTTTGAAGGCTACATGGCGGCAATCAGGTTTCTGGCTGGCGGGCGTTAGACGTGTCGGATTTTATCGATTTTAAAAGCGAGCTCAACGCCGAGCAGTACGAGGCCGTTTGCGCCCCGATAGATTTTCCCGCCCTCGTGCTCGCGGGCGCGGGCTCCGGCAAGACGAGAACCCTGACGTACAGGGTGGCGCATTTTATAAGGGAGCTTAAAATCCCGCCGCAGAGGCTTCTGCTTTTAACTTTCACAAACAAGGCCGCGAGGCAAATGCTCGAGCGGGTGCAGGCGCTTACGGGCGTTGAAAGCTGGAGGTTTTGGGGCGGCACGTTCCATTCGGTGGCGAGCAAGTTTTTGAGGGCGGAGGGGGCGAGCATAGGGCTTGAGCCGGACTTTTCAATAGCCGACGCGGAGGACTCCGAAAAGCTTTTAAAGCTTGTTGTAGGCGAGTGTATGCCCAAATTTTTCGCGAACAAAAACAACCCCAAAGCCGCGCTTTTAAAGGATATAATAAGCTTCTCGCGCAACACCTGCCTTCCGATGGAGCGGGCGCTTCAGGAGAGGTTTTCGTGGATTGAGACCCCGCCCGAAGATTTGGAAAAAATCGCCGGCGCGTACGAGGCGCGCAAGCGGGCGTCCAAAGTCTGCGATTTTGACGACCTTCTCGAGCTGTGGCTCAAGGCTTTGAACGAGGACGACATCCTGCGGGAGCGCTACCAAGGCAGGTTCGCCAACGTGCTTGTCGACGAATATCAGGACACCAACACGCTCCAGTGCCGAATTTTAGACAGCCTTTGCGCCTCGGGCAACATCAGCGCCGTGGGCGACGACGCCCAGTGCATCTACTCTTGGCGGGGAGCCAATATAGGCAACATCTTGGGCTTTAAATCGCGCTACCCGAACGCCAAAATTTACAAGGTCGGCCTCAACTACCGCTCGACTCCGCAAATTCTGGACTTCGCTAACGACGTCCTTTCCGAAGTCGACAACGGCGACGATTTTAAAAAGTCGCTCGAGCCCTCGCGCGCGGACTCGCGCAAGGTTCAGGTTGTGCGGGCGATAGACGCGCAGTCGCAGGCGAGGGTTGTGGCGGACTTAATCGAGGAGCTTACCTTCGGCGCCTCCGCTCCGTACAGGCTTTCCGACATCGCGGTTTTGTACAGGGCGCACTACCAGGCGATGGACATGCAGCTGCAGCTCCAGTACCGCGACATTTCTTTCGCGATAACAAGCGGCCTAAAGTTTTTCGAGCAGGCGCACATTAAAGACGCTATTTCGCAGATGAAGTTCGCGGCGAATCCGCTCGACTTTGTGTCGTTTGCAAGGTTCCTAAAATTTATGCCGAAAGTCGGCGACAAAACCTGCGAGAGGATTTTTTTTAATGCGAGGGAAACCGCCGAAAAGCGCAATATCTCAATCCCCGAGGCGCTGTCGAGCCCCGAAGTTCTGGCGAAGGTGCCGGAGGTTTCGAGGGAGATTTTTTCCGCAATGGCAAAAGACATTTCAAGCCTGTATAAAAGCGTGAAAATAAGCCGCGCCCCCAACGCCATGAAAACCGACCTCTTCGACAGCTCCGCCCCGCGCGTCGCGCCCAAAGACATGGTCGGGCTCGTCTGCGGCGGCTGGTATCTGGACTTGATGAAAACCGCCTACGAGGACTGGCAGGACAGGCGCGCGGATTTCGACTCGCTTTACGAATACGCCGCGAGATTCCCGGACTTGGACATGTTTTTGGCGAGCGCCTCGCTCGAAATTTCGGAGGGCGCGGGCGACAACAAGGAGCTTTTCGGCGAGAGAGTTAGCCTTATGACTGTCCACCAGGCGAAGGGGCTGGAGTTCCCCGTAGTTTTTGTAATCGGGGCCGCCGACGGAATGTTCCCGCTCCAGCGCTGCATAGACGAGGGCGACATCGACGAGGAGCGCAGGCTCTTTTACGTGGCCTGCACCCGAGCGAAAGACTTTTTGGTTGTATGCTTCCCGCGCGTAACATTCGGCAAGGGCCATAGCGAAATGCGCGAAATAAGCCGCTTTGTAAAAATCGTAAAACCCGCCTTGTACGAAAAAAATTATTAACTAAATCCTCTAAAATTTTTTGTAAGACTATTTTTTATTCGGCCTTTTATAAACAAGCTATTGAACGAAGTTCAGCCAAAATAAAAAACGTTCTGAGCCCATTTAGGCGCATTGATTTTGGATGAAGAAGCAGGCGCGAGAGCAAAAAGAAGCAACGAACTTCTTCGCCAAAAGCAATCGCCTAAATTAATTTTTAGAGGCTTTTATGAAGAGAATTATGCCTAATATTATGAATAGCAGATTCGGCAGCCAAATTAAAATGTCGGGGCGCAAATGCGGATAGTTCTCAAGCCAAGTGATGACTACCGTCATAAGATAATATCCCATCGCAAGGGCCAGCGCAATGCCCGCGTTCGCGAAGGTTTCGGTTCTCGAAGCCTTTATCCCGAGCGGGATTGCGAGCACCACCATCGAAAATATGGAAAACGCCATCGCAAAATTTTTCTGGATTTGCGTCTGCACCTCTATGCGGCGCTTGTAGCGGATTTCGGGAGTGTCGCTGGGCGAGAGCTTCCAGTTGAAGCGGGCCTTCATAAGCTCGCCGAAGGTAAGGAGCGTGAGCTTATATTTGCCGCTAGCGTAGGAGCCAAGTATTTGGCTAAGCGAAAGGCTTACCTTGGCGTCCGACATTTTGGCGATGTAGGCGGGGCGGGAGAGGTCGTCGGGGTTTTCTGGGCGGCGGTAGTCCACGCTTACGCCGCGCATTGTAAGCTCGATTTCCTCTGTGTCTTCGTTGTAGGAGATTTCCGCGGTTTCGGAGCGGGTCGAGACGTTTACGTCGCCGTTTTTATTGATTTCCCAGATGCGGAAGTCTTTGAGCGTTTTGCCCTCGGCGGAGTTCGCGTAGATTATGTAGCCGGGGAAGTCCCTTACTGGAACGCCGGGCTTTATGAACTGCAGGGGGTTGTTGCGGATAAGGTTTTTGAGCGTCGACTTGTAGGCGGAGTCTGCGGCGGGGGCGTAGTAGAAGTTTATCGCGACCGAGAAAATCGACGTTAGAATGGCGAGGAAGAACACGGGGGCGGCGATGTCGAAAATCGAGCGCCCCGAAGCCTTTATCGCCACGATTTCGCTTTGCGCCGACATTCTGCCGAACACCAGCAGTATGCCCGTAAGCATTCCGAGCGGCATCGCGTAGGGAATCACGCCCGGGATAATCAGCACTATTATGTATATAAAAAGGGAAAGGTCTATGCGCCCCGCCGCGAATTCGCCCATTACCTCCTTTACGACGTTGCCGACCACCAGCACGAAAACAAACAGCGCGACCGTTAAAAAAGACGCGCCGAACACCTGCTTGAATATGTACTTGTGGAGAGTTCCCATTTGTTTTTTAAGAAAGCCGTTTCGCGCCGAAAAAGCAATAATTTTTTGTTTCCCGCAAATCTTTGCGGTTTTTTACGATATATTTTTAGTTTGCGCGCCCGCCCGCGGCGGCGGCTTTCAATTAGAGGCTTGACAGCAAAAACGCCCGAATCAAAATACAACTCTTTAAAAAAGCGAATTTGTCCACCCCCTTTTTTATTTAACAGGAATAATTATGAAGAAGATACTGCCTACCGTGTGTTTTTCAATAGCCGCGCTTTTGTTTTTCGGATGCGGCAAAAAAGAGGCTCCAAAAGCCGCGCAGAGGCCGCCCGCTCCGGTCGTTTTAAAGCCCGCGGTCAAGAAGGATTCGCACAGGTTTATAAGCTCTTTGGGCTCGACCTCGTCTTTTGAGAGCGTAAACATCGTCCCGCAGGTTACGGGGCAGATTGTGGATGTCAAGTTCAAGCAGGGAGACTTTGTAAAAAAGGGGCAGATACTCGCCGAAATCGACCGCAGGCCTTACCAGGCGAAAGTCAAGGCCGCCGAGGCGTCCCTCGCGCAGGCCAAGGCGCAGCTGAAAATCGACTCTCTCGAAGTGGAGCGCAACAGGGATTTGGCGAAGAACAACTACGTTTCAAAGCAGACGTTCGACTCCTACAAGGCGAAGGTCGATGTTGACGAGGCACTCGTAAAGTCCGCCGAGGCGGACCTTGCGCTTGCCGAGATAAATCTCGACTGGTGCTCGGTAAAGTCGCCCGTGGACGGCAAGGCGGGGTTCTTCAATGTGAACGCGGGCAACATCGCCACCGCGAACTCGACGCTCATTACGACCGTCGAAAATCTTTCCAAGCTCTACGTGAACTTCTTTATACCCGCAGACCGCCAGTTTGAGGTTCAGGAGCTCATGAAGAAAAGCGGCTCTTTGGACGTGGAGGTGTCGTACCGCGGCGCGGACGGCAAATACAGCGCGCGCACCGCGAAGGCGCGCATTGTGGAAAACCGCTCGCGCTACGAGTCGTCAACCCTCGTTTTGCGCGCGGAGCTCGACAATTCCGACTCCATGTTCTGGCCGAATCAGCAGGTTAAAACAGTCCTGAACACCGTTTTTGTGAAGGACGCGGTGTTTGTGCCGAACGCGGGCGTGAGCGTCGACAACGTCGGCAGCTTCGTTTTTGTGGCCAAAAAGCTGGACGGCGCGTTGTACTCGATTTCAAAAGTCCCCGTAAAAACCGTGCAGCTTTTCCCCGACGGCAACTATATGGTGGAGGGCGTAAAGGATGGCGGCTTGATTGTGGTCGGCGGACAGCTTAGAATCGCAAACGGCGCGTTCGCCTACGCCGCGATTCCGCAAGGCGCGCCAATCGGCGCGGACGGCAAGCCCATTGTAAACCCCGCCGATGTTAAAAAATTTATCGGCGAGATCTCGCAAAAAGCCGCCCAATACGCGGCGAAATCCGCCGCGAAATCCTCCGAAGCCTCCGCGCAAAAACAGGAAAAGCCCGCGGGCTCGCAGGCAAATAAGCAGTAGTCGGGAGGCTTTTTTATGAGCGAAAATTTAAAGGAAAAAGGCTCCATTTCGGACATATTTATAAAACGTCCGGTAATGACCATATTGCTGGCGGTTTCGTCGCTTTTATTCGGCGTATATTCGTATATGGCCATGCCCGTAAACGACCTTCCGGGCGTGGAATATCCGGTTATCCAGGTGAGCGCGACGTATCCGGGGGCGGACCCTTCCATTATGGCGGCGAACATAGCCTCCCCGCTCGAGCAGCAGTTCATGCAGATTCCGGGCATAGAGATGATAACCTCGTCCAACTCCTTCGGCTCAAGCAAGCTTGTCTTGCAGTTTAATATGGACAAAAGCATAGACGCCGCCGCCACCGACGTACAAGCCGCGATCCAGCGCGCCACCGGCAACCTGCCTGCCGACTTGCCTTCGCCCCCGTCGTTTACGAAGGACAACCCCAACGACATGCCGATTTTGCTTTTGACCGTCATAAGCGACTCTATGACGGACGGCGAGCTTTACGAGTACGCCTATTCGGAAATTTCGCAGAGGCTCTCGATGATAGACGGCGTTTCAAAGGTGGATCTTTACGCCGCGCCGCGCGCTGTGAGGGTAGAGGCCGACACTCAAAAGCTCTTCTCAATGGGGCTCACCATGTCGGAGCTTAAGGCTGCGCTTTCCCGCACCACCAACATGTACAGCGGCGGCAACCTAAACGGCCCCGACAACCAGTTCCTGATTCTTCCCAAAACGCAGCTCTCCTACGCGCAGGACTACGAAAACATATTGGTCGCCTACCGCGGCGGCGTGCCGATTTTTTTGCGCGACATCGCCCGCGTGGAAAACGGCCTGCAGATGGACACTCTAAACAAGTCGTTCTACACAAAGACCGCCGATGGCATAGACCAGAAGAACGCGGCCACTGTAGTTATGGCGGTTCGCAAAACCGTCTCGGGCAACGCCATCGAGGCGGTTAAAAAAGTCCGGGACGAGCTCGAAAGAATCCGCGCGGAGCTTCCGTCGTCGGTTAAAGTTTTGCAAACCTACGACCGCTCGGAGCTTATTATAGCGAACATTGAGGACGTCAAGGAGACGATTTTAATCGCGTTCGTTCTCGTTGTGATGGTCATCTTCTTCTTCCTCGGCAGGATTAGGGACACTCTCATCCCGGCGTTCGCGCTGCCGTTTTCACTGGTGCTCACATTTATATTCATGTACGCGTTCGGGTTCTCGCTGAACAACCTTTCGCTGATGGGGCTCACAATGGCGATAGGTTTTTTGGTCGACGACGCCATCGTGTTTTTGGAGAACGTCGTGCGCAGAATGGAGGACTTCGGCGAGAGCCCGATGGAGGCGGCGCTGGCCTCCTCCAAGGAAATCAGCTTTACGATTTTGAGCATGACGCTGTCTTTGGCGGCGGTGTTCATACCGCTCGCGTTTATGGGCGGCATTATCGGCAGGGTGTTCAGGGAGTTCAGCGTGACAATCATTATGGCGACCCTCATGTCGGGCGTGGTAAGCCTTACGCTTACGCCCATGATGTGCTCGAGAATCCTCAAGCCGCGCTCCAAGGATCCGTCCGAAAAAACGCATATCGAAAAGCTCGCGCACAAAATTGAAGGCGCGTTCTTGAAGTTCTACAACCCGACTCTTTACTGGATGCTCAAAAGGCACATTTTGACGCTTTTAATGCTCGCCGCGTGCGTTTACGGCACCTTCTATTTCGCGATGAAGCTGCCCAAAATCTTCTTTCCGGCCGGCGACAGCGGCTTGGCCACCGGCGTGTTTGTGGCGGCTACAAAAACCTCCCCGCAGGCCATAGGCAGTCTTCAAGACAAGGTTTTCGACGTCATGACCAACACCCCCGGCGTGGAAAGCGCCGTGGCGGTTTCCGGCGTTTCGGGCTTTATGAATTCCAATATGGGCGTCATCTTCCTCATGTTGGAGGAC
This sequence comes from Opitutales bacterium, assembly GCA_017633865.1. Taxonomy (GTDB): domain Bacteria; phylum Verrucomicrobiota; class Verrucomicrobiia; order Opitutales; family Intestinicryptomonadaceae; genus Intestinicryptomonas. The sequence goes on along the minus strand of JAGBOM010000310.1, from coordinate 1,211 downwards.
AAGGCTAAGCGCGCGCCGATAGACTCAATTGTGGCCTCCATAAACGCGAGAGGCTCGATGATTCCCGGCGTTGTTACGGTTTTGCACCCCGAGCCTGTTTTGAAGGTTTCGACGGGCGCGGTTTCCACCCAGCAGGGCGCGTACCAGTTCGCGCTCACCTCAATGGACGAGCAAAGCCTCTACCAAAGCGCGGCGAAGCTCATGGGCAAAATGTACGAAAAGTACGGGACGCTGTTCTCGCAAATCTCCTCCGACATGTATCTGGACAACCCCCAGTTCAATTTGGAGCTGAACCGCGAAAAGGCCTCTATGCTCGGCGTAACCGCCGGCAACTTTTCCGGGGTTTTGCAGGACGCCTACGCGAAATTTTATTTCTATCTTATCAAGACCACCTTCAACCAGTATTGGAGCATACTTGAGGCCGCCCCCGAAGAAAGGTCGTACGCCTCGAACGTCGAGGGGCTTTTCTTCAAGCAGGACTCCTACATGACGGGCGGCAGCCCAATTGTGCCGATAGACGCCTCTTCAAGCGGCGCCTCCGCGCAGCCGGGCCAAAGCGCGTACGATTTGTCGAACCTCGTCCCCTTTACGGCCATTGCCGACATGAAGGCGACCTTGGGGCCGGTGTCGGTAAACCACATCAACAACTTCCCGTCGGTTACAATCTCTTTCGACCTTGCCGACGGAGTGGCGATCGGCGACGTTATAAAATGGATGACTCCCGCCGCCGCCGAAATTCTCCCGCAGGACGTTTCCGGCGAATTTATCGGCGAGGCTACGACCTTTGCCGAAACCACTAAAAGCCTGATAATCCTCCTCTTTGTGGCGCTGTTTGTAATGTATGTTATTTTGGGCATTTTGTACGAAAGCTACATACACCCGATTACGGTTCTAATCGCGCTTCCCGTGGCGGTTTGCGGCGGGTTCGCGTGCCTGTATTTGTTCGGCTACCAGCTGTCGATTTACGGCTGGATAGGCGTGTTTATGCTCATGGGCATAGTAAAGAAAAACGGCATCTTGATTGTCGACTTTGCGATTGTCCGCCAGAACGAGGGCAGAAGCAGGGTCGACGCCATCCACGAAGCCTGCATGGAGCGCTTCCGCCCGATTATCATGACGACGTTCGCCGCCCTCATGGGCATGGTGCCGATAGCCATGGGCTGGGGCGAGGCCGACGCCGAAAGCCGCGTGCCCCTCGGGGTCGTTGTTGT
>JAGBOM010000309.1 GCA_017633865.1 Opitutales bacterium | reverse complement strand
GGGCTGGAGCGGAGCGGCGTGCCTTGTGGCGGCTGGGGCGCTAAACCCGATTACGGGGAAGCGCCTTGTAAAAAGCTGGAGGAGCGATGCGGCGCTTCCGTACGCGAAGGATTTTTATTCGAATCTCCAAAAAAAGTTCGGCGCAAAGTTTTATTGCGACAGGGATATTCTCCAGCTTTGCAAGTCGGCGGAGGAGGCGGAGCTTTGGCGCTCGCGCAGGGCGGACGAGGCCTACGCCCCGTTTTTGGGCGGGTGGATTAAGCCCGGCTCGCTTCCGAATTTGAACGACAAATTCGGCGGGTTTTTAATTAGGCAAGCGGCATGGGTCGAGGCTCCGAAAGTTATGGAGCTTTATAGAAAGCACTTTTTGGGGCTCGGAATTTTGCGGCTTGAAAAGTTCGATTTTTCAAGGCTAAAAATCTGCGCGGATTTTATTCGGTACGGGGAAATAAACGCGAAGCGGCTGATATTTTGCGACGGCTGGCGGGCTGTCGACAACCCCTACTTCAGCTGGCTTCCGTACCGCCCCGCGCGGGGCGAAATTTTGACTCTGCGCTGCGGGGAGGATTTCGGCGAAAACATAATCCACCGCGAAAAATGGCTTATGAAGTGCGGCGAAAGCCTCTACCGCTGCGGCTCCACTTGGGACAGGGAGTCTTTTAGAAAAGCCGGGCCGACCGACGAGGGGAAAGCCGAGATTGTCCGCGCTCTGCCGTCAATCATTAAAGACGCTAAGTTCGAGGCCGTCCGCCACGAGTCGGGCTCGCGCCCCTGCACCGCCACCACCCGCCCGCATCTGGGCTCGCACCCGAAATTTAAGAACGTGTATTCCTTTAACGGCTTCGGCTCGAAGGGCTATTCGCTAAGCCCGTATTTTGCGCGGCATTTTGCCGATTGGCTTTTCGGCGAAGCGGAGCTTGACAAAGAGGCGGACTTGTCGCGCCACGTCAAAAAATTTTACAAGGCTTAAAACTATGTCGAGAATTGCACAAAGAAAAAAACTGCCAAACGGCCTGGCCGATATTTTTACGGATTCGTACGCGCGGGACTGGTTCTTTAAGGTTCCAGAAGCCTTCGCCGACTCGCTCGACGTTTCGCTAACCATAAACGGCGGGAGCTGCGGAACGTGCTACAGCTTCGAGGCGGGCGACGTTTTTTACGACGACGTCCGCGCCTACTTGCTCGATTGGGCGGCGGCGCAAAAAGCCGCCCGCTTTTGCGTCAGGGTTTTGGAGGCCGCGCCGTCTTCGATAGTTGTGGAGGAGGAGGCTTCGGGCGACTCCGCAAAACCCTCGAAAGTCAAAAAAATAATGGACGGCGACCTCGTTTTTGAAATCAGGGACTTGCGCGATGCGCAGGGCGCCGCCGTCAAGGTTTCTACAAACCAGTTCGAGTTCGCCCGATTTTTGCGCGGGGGAAAAATCTCGCTTTTGGGCAGGGGCGAAGTTTCGGCGGAGGGGCTTTTGGCGAAGTAAAAAAATTTTTTCGCGCGGAAATTTTTTAGGCCGCCGCAAATTTTTTGCGGGCTTGCTTTTTTGTTTAAAATTTTTCGCGCGGAAATTTTTGCGGGCTTACGTTCCGCGGGCGGATTTCATAAAATATTCCTGCGCCGAGAAGGGCTCCGCGGCCTTCATCTCGGCGGACTTAAAGTAGGCTCCGTTGGGGTGGAGCAGGTCGGCGTAAAGATTGTCGCCCAAATAGGCGGGGAGAATGTCGTTAATCACGCGAGACTTTATTTCGGCGTCCTCAATCGGGAATATGCACTCTATGCGCCTATACATATTGCGCGGCATAAGGTCGCCCGAGCCCGCGAATACTTCGGGCTCGCCGCCGTTTAAGAAGTAGTAGATTCTGCTGTGCTCCAAATAGACGCCCACAATGCTTCTTACCGTGATGTTTTCGCTCACGCCCTTTACGCCGGGCACAAGCCCGCAGATTCCGCGCACGACAAGGTCTATCTTTACGCCCGCCTGCGACGCCTCGTAAAGCAGGTCTATTGCCGACTGCTCTATAAGGGCGTTTGTTTTCGCTATAATTCTGGCGGGCTTGCCCGCACGGGCGTTTTTAATTTCGCGGCGGACGAGCTCATCGAACTTGTCGTGGAAGTAGAATGGGGCGACTATCAGCTTTTTAAACTGGGGGCGCGCGACCTTGCCCGTAAGCGTGTTGAAAATTTTTGCGACGTCCTCGCAGATTTCGGGCTTCGAGGTCATGTAGGAAAGGTCGGTGTACGCCTTGGCGGTGTTTGAATTGTAGTTGCCGGTTCCGATGTGGGCGTAAAGGCGCAGGCCTACGGGCTCGTTGCGCACCACAAGGCAGGTTTTGCAGTGCGTTTTTAGCCCCACGATTCCGTAAACAACGTGCGCGCCCATTTCCTCAAGCTCGCGCGCCCAGCGTATGTTTTTTTCCTCGTCGCCGCGGGCTTTAAGCTCCACCAAAACCGTCACCTGCTTGCCCTTGGACGCCGCCTCTTTGAGCGAGTTTAGGATTTTTGAATTCGAGTTTGTGCGGTAGAGCGTGAGCTTTACGGCCAAAACGGACTCGTCTGTGGCGGCGGAGGCGATGAATTTTTCGACGGGCTCGAAGCTCTCGTAGGGGTGGTGCAGAAGAATGTCGCGCTCCTTCAAGACGTCGAAAATTTCGGCGGGCGTTTTTAGCGGCGGCGGAATCGCGGGCTTAAACGGCGCGAATTTAAGGTCGGGGCGGTCGATAAAGTCGTACACGTTCAGCATGCGCTGCATGGAGAAGGGGTAGGAGTCTATTTTATAAACGTCGTCCGCGCCCAAATCGAGCGACTTCATTAAAAGGCGCAGGTTTGTCTCGGCAATCTCGCTTTCCGCCTCAAGGCGCACGGCCGCGCCCTTCTTTTGGCGGTGGAGCTCGTCTTCGATGGTCTTAAGCAGGTTTTCGGTCTCCTCCTCGTCGATATACAAATCCGAATTTCTCGTAATGCGGATTAGAGCCTTGTTGCGAGCCTTGTAGCCCGGAAAGAGCCTTTCTGCAAAGTATTTTATAACGTCGCTTAAAAGCACGATGTGCCACTCGCCGCTTTTGCCGTTTTCAAGGCGTATCACCCTTGTTAAAATAGGCGGCACAAGCACTATTGCGACCTCGCCCTTCGCCCTCTTTTGCGAGGCGTCCGCAATGGTAAGCATTACGTACGTGCCCTTGTTGTACAAAAACGGGAAGGGGTGCGCGGGGTCTACCGACATCGGCGTGAGCGCGGGGTGAATCTTCTCGAAAAAGTATTTTTCAAGAAAGGCCTTTTCTTTGGCGGAGCAGTTTGCGGGTCTTTTTATAAAAATCTTGTTTTCCCTTAATTCGGGCAAAATGCGCTCCTGAAAAATCCTGTACTTTTCGGAATTCATGGCAAGCGCCATAACCCTGATTCTGCGCAGAAGCTCCCGCGCGCCTATGCCGTCAAAGTCCGCGCCCGCCACGCCCGACTCTATCTGCTGCTTTAGCCCCGCCACGCGGATTTCAAAAAACTCGTCCAAATTCGTGCTCGCTATTGAAAGGAACCTGAGCTTTTCCAAAATCGGGAAATTCGGATTCTCGCACAAATTAAGCACCCTTTTGTTGAACGCGAGCCAGCTAAGCTCCCTGTTGAAGTAGGGGCGCGGCTCCGCCGCCCCCGCGCATTCTTTTATATTGGTGCCCATAGAATCGATTTATAGATATTCAAGCGTTATTTATTTTCGGGGCAAGGATTTTCTTGTTCCGCAATGTTTTTCGTAAAAATTCTAAATTTTTAAAAAAAAGTTTGACATGGGCGGCGGGGTGAAACTAAGTTTATTTTCAAATTTAAATTTATATTTCCAATTTATATTGTAAAAATTATGAAAAAACTAATTGCAGCAACAGTACTTTGTTCGCTGATGGCGGGCGCGGCGTCCTACGCGAGGACGTCTTGGGTAAACTTCAATCAAGACGTTAACGATGTCGAGATTTGGACGGCTATAAACAACTACACCTCCAACGGCGCGGAACAGCTCGCCATCATGGCGGATACTTGGACAGACCAGCTGGGGCTCGGCGCAGGCAACAACAAAGTAAGCGTTGTCGTTTCCGGCAATTATGCAGACGGCTATCCTTCTCCCGACTCTCAAGGGGCTTCGACCATGAACTTTCTTCTTCAACAGGGGACTGTCGTTAAGGTTGTATCGGGCGGCACATTGGGTTTGCGCACAAAAACCGCTGCCGCGGATTACAACACCTCTACAGGCTGCGGCGCGATTGTATTTGAACGCGATGGAACTTTGGAAGTAAGCGGCACAGGCAGAGTATTTTCCGGCGACGTGCAGATGAACCGCTCCAACTATGCTCAGAATGTCATAGTAAAAGACCAGGCGTACTTCTTTACGCGCGGCACCACTAATATTGGTTTAACTTCCAATACCACCGCGCAAATTATAAGCTTCCAGGGTTCTGAAATCCAGATGGCGCACTTGCGCAACCTCCGCTTGCGCGGCGGCGAAGGCACGACTTTGGACAGCGTCAAGGGCGGCAAGCTCGAATGGATTGCCGACGCGGGCGGCATTACAACCGTTGAGAACGAATCCTCCCCGCAAGAGGCGATCACAGGCATTATAAGCGTTAACTTTACCGATTTGGTTTGGGACGACGGCTGGGGCGAATCCAAAACATTTACCCTTCTTTCCTGCACCAGCGGTTCAAACTACCTTAAGGATTGGGTAAGCGATTACTCCGCAACCTTGGGCGAAATTCTCACTATTAACGGCAGAATAACCGATCCCGAATTGGGCTCCTTCTCCGCCGACAACTATAAATTGTATGTGACGATTGCAAAAGACGCCCTTATCCCCGTTCCCGAACCTGCCGCTTGCGCAATGGTTATTGGCGCGCTTGCTTTAGCGGTTGTTGCGTACCGCAGAAGAAAGTAGTTCTAAATCCTTTATAGAATAATAAAAAAAAGAGTGCGCGATTTTTGGCGCATTCTTTTTTTTGCTTTGTGCATTTTGTTGTTTTTGAAAAAAATACGCCTTGCAAATTAAAGAGGAGCGGGCAAAATTAAAAAATCATGGAAAAATCGGAAATGCTCAATTTCGCCGAAGACACCGCATTCAAGGCGGGGCAGCGGCTGACAAAAATCGCCCAGCGCCGCGTCAACAGCGACGCCGGCAACGACGTCAAGCTTCAGGAGGACGTCGAAAGCGAAATGTTCATCCGCGAGCTTCTCGCCCCGACGGGCATCGAGGTTGTCGGCGAGGAAAAGGGCGGCGACGCAAGCCTGGTTTCGCGCGACACTCCCTACTGGGTTGTCGACCCCATCGACGGCACCTACAACTTTTTGCGCGGCATTCCGGGCGTCTGCGTAAGCATAGGGCTTATGCGCGGCATGACTCCCATCGTCGGCGCGATTTACGACTTTACCCGCAATGAGCTTTTTAGCGGCGGCAAGGGCTTGGGGCTTTTTATCAACTCTAAGCCCGCAACCCCCAACTGGGCAAAAACCGTTAACCAGGCTGTCATCATGACGGGGTTCCCGAGCAATACCGACTATTCCGACCAGAATATGCGCGCCTTCATAACCCGCATGCAAAAATTCAAGAAGGTCAGAATGTGCGGCAGCGCGGCAATCGCCATGGCGTGGGTCGCAAGCGGCAGGGCGGACTGCTACGACGAGCGCAGAATCAACCTTTGGGACGTCGCCGCGGGGCTCGCCATAGTGGAGGGCGCGGGCGGCGTCTGGAAATGCGAATCCGCGGGGCTCGAGGGCAAGCCGCTGAGCTTCAACCTTCAGGCGGCCGCTAAAGAGGAATTTTACGTTTAGCCCGCAAAAAATCATGAAAAGCTCAAAATTTATCGGGCACTTGGTGCGCCGC
>JAGBOM010000308.1 GCA_017633865.1 Opitutales bacterium | reverse complement strand
TGTTCGCGGCCTTTGGTGTATTGGGTTTGTATGTTGAAAGAGTCGTAGAGGCGGCGGACTTTTTTGCCGTTTTCGGGGTGGGTTTTAAGCGCGGGGCTCGAGGCGGGCTGTTCGACCTCGAAAATTTCGCCTTCGCCGCCGTCGGGCTCTATGGTTTGGTATCTATATATCGGCATGGTTTTATTAGGACGCAATCGAAACCAACAGCGCCGCAATATTTTCAAACCCGCTGTAAAGCAGGGATATGATGCGCGACAACACGAGCCCGAAGGGCGTTAAAAATATAAGCGCAAGCAGAATCCAGAAGCCGTATTGCTCGATTTTAAGATAGGCTTCGTTTGAAATGTTTAGCGCGTAGCGCAAAAAGTGCGAGCCGTCAAGCGGCGGGACGGGCAGCATGTTAAATACAAATAGCGCGCAGTTTACTATTATAAAAAGCTGCCCGACCTGAACCGTGTATTTAGAGCCGAAATACGCCCCCGCGCTAAATACGAGCGTTCCGACAAAAGCGAGAAGCAGGTTCATGGCGGGGCCCGCGAGGCTTGTTAAGATGTCGTCTCTGACGCGCGTTTTGGGGTTCGGCAGCGACACTATTACGGGCTTGCCCCAGCCGAAAAGAACCATTCCCTGCGTCGCAAAAATCATAACAAAGGGCAGAATAATCGTGCCGACAATGTCGGAGTGCGCGAGCGGATTTAGCGTAACTCTTCCCATGGCTTTCGGGAGCGGGTCGCCGAGCTTGTAGGCGGCGTAGGCGTGCCCGAATTCGTGCATGGTGATGCAGATTAGAATCAGTATAAAGTAGAGGATTTTGAATTCGATTGTTTCCGGCATGGCGGCTTTTATTTAACTGGTTTATTTGCGGGGGTTTGCCCGAGTTTTGCAAGCGCGAAGTGTTCGGCGTTTTCTTTTTGCGCCTTAAAAGCGGGGCTTGATATTTGTTTTAGGGCCTCGAGCGCCTCGCGGTTTTTGTTTAGGCCCAGCAGAATCTTCGCCTTGCCGAGCCTTGCGGAGTCTTTTTCAAGCGGCATTGGAAGGGCGGCGATTGCCGCGTCGAAAGCGGCGCAGGCCTCGGCGGCGCCGGGGGTTTGGACGTCGAAAAACGCCTCCGCGTACCGCAGTTTTAGCTCCGCGTTTTCGGGGGAAAGTTCGGAGGCCGTTTTGAAGGCTTCGAGCATTTGTTTGTCTCGCTCGGGGCGGGTTAAAATGTTTTGCGCGCAAAGCTTAAGCCCCGCGATTTTTAGAAGGCAGGCAAGCTGGTAGCGGTACAAATATTCTTTTGGGGCGAGCTTTGCGGCCTCCGATATGTGCGAGTACGACTTTGCGAATTCGCCCTTTTCGGCCTCGCAGGCGGAGAGCTGCTGCTTTACGACGGCGGTGTCGGGCGCCGCTTTGTCGGCGAGGGAAAAAATTTCGTAGGCCTCGTCCGGCCTTTCGTCGGAGCGCAGAAATTTGCCGTAGAGAATCAGCGAGGCGGGGTCGCTCTTGTTCTTTTCGATATAGTCTTGCCAGAGGTTTTCAAGCTCCGTTCGGGCGGCCTCCGCGCTCTCGGGGGTAATCGTATTTTTTTCGACGCTTTCGGCGAGCGCGTTTTGCTTTTCGATTATGTATGCCAGGCGGCGGTCGGAAAGCTTGAAGGCGACGGGCTCCCGCTTTGCGGGCGGGGGCAATTCCGACATAGCCGGCTTTGAGGCGCACGCAAACATTAGCGAAGCCATAAGCGAAGCCGCGGTTCGCCCGAGATAAAAAAAGATTTTATTCGCGGATAGGGTCATGAGGTTAGTGGCAATGGCAGCGCCCTCCGCAGCAGCAGTGGCCGCTTTCATGGCGTCGCTCCCCTTTGCAATGGCAGGAGCCGCTTTGGCTCTCGGCGGCGGTGAAGGCCGAAAACTGCTTTTCAACGCTTTTCGAGGAGCATTTCGGGCATTTCTTGGGCGCGTCGGCAAAATTTTTCGCGAAGTGCTCGAAAAGATTTCCGCATTTTTTGCACTTATATTCGTAGATGGGCATAAGTATTGAAATATGGTATCGTAAGTTTCTTTAAATTGTTTATGAAAGCACAAAAGTTTGCGCGCTTCAACGCATTTTTTGGCATGGGGCGCAAAACGCCCCGCGCAAGAAGTCTTGACCTCGCCGCGGGGGGGGCGTAGAGTTTGAACATTCAATTTAGAAAGGGAATTTTTATGGCCGAGGGCAAAATTTTGGAGGTGAAAAACGGCGAGATGAAAATCCGCGTGTCGTCTTTGGGCGGCATAATAATGAACCTGTGGGTTCCGTCAAAGCGCGGGATAGGCGACGTCGTTTTGGGGCACGACACCCCCAAAGAGTATCTTAAAAGCAAGTGCTATTTCGGCGCGCTTATAGGCAGGGTATGCAATAGAATTTCAAAAGGCGGCTTCTCTTTGGGCGGCAAAAAGTATAGGCTCGCCGTAAACGAAACCGCAAACGGCAACCACCTACACGGCGGATTTTTCGGGTTCGACAAGGCGAATTGGGACATTTCAGAAACTTCGGGGGACGGCTGGAAGGGCGTGGTTCTCCGCCGCCTCTCCCGCGACGGCGAGGAGGGCTACCCGGGCAATCTCGACGTTACCGTGTTTTACAAGCTGACGGACTCTAACGCGCTCGCAATCGAATACACCGCCTTTACCGACCGCCCGACTTTGTGCAACCTTACCCAGCTCTCCTACTTCAACCTCTCCGCAGGCATAAAGCCCGACATTTTAGCCCAGGAAGTAAAAATCAACCACGACTAATTCACAAAAAACTACGAAAAATACACACCTACCGGGGAAATTTTAAGCCTCAAAAAAACTCCGC
>JAGBOM010000041.1 GCA_017633865.1 Opitutales bacterium | reverse complement strand
TTCTTACCGGATCGGTCATCGTTTTAATAAAGGGCGCGAAGCCCGAAATTCTCGACGCGGGCCCGGCCGCCTTCAAGGTTTCAAAAACCTCGACGGTCGTCTGCCTTGCAGTGGCAACGCTTGCGATAGGCGCGGGGCTGTCGCAAATCGCCTCCGGAAATCCCGACGGGCTTGAATGGTCGATATTAAAGACGAGCGGCTCCGAGGAAACCGCGAAAATCGAAAGCCCGGCGCACCGCGCGAGCGAAAAAATCCAAAACGGCGCCGCCATTCTGCCCGACTACAATCTTCCCGACTCCGAAAGCGCGGCGGGCACAAGCCTTGCGGGGGCGGCGGGGGCGGCCATGACCTTCGCCCTAATCTTCGCGGCGGCGGGGCTATTTGCGATACCGCGCAAAAAGAAGCAGGCCTAATGCGCGGCGGAGGCGACAAATTTTTAGACACTCTTTCGCGGCTGAAAGATTCGGGCGGGGAGTCCGTCCCGCGGGCGTTTGTGCGCGCGCTAAACCCGTGCGCAAAGCTTGCGGGCGTCCTCGTTTTTTCGATAAAGGTGGTGTCTTTTAAGAAGTACGAGGTCTCCGCGCTCGTTCCGTTTTTCGCGCTTCCGGTTTTTGCGGCGGCGCTTTTAAAAAGACCCGCGCGCGAGTTTTTTTTGAAGGCCGCGCCAGCCGTAAGTCTCGCGGCAACAGCCGCGGCGGCGAACCTCTTTTTGGATTCCTCGTCCGCGATAAGCCTCGGGGGCTTTAATATAAGCTACGGAATGCTCTCATTTACAAGCCTTGTCGCGAAGGCGTTTTTGTGCGTGTCGGCGGCGATAGTTTTGGCGAGGGTAAGCACCCCGAACGACATCGCCGCGGCTCTCGGCAAATTCGGCGTGCCGTGCGTGCTCGTCTTGCAGATTATTTTTATGTCCAGATACCTCGAAACGCTCGTCTTGGAGGCGGCGAGAATTTCGCGCGCCTACTCGCTGCGCTCTCCCGCGCACCCGAAAATCCGATTTTCGCACTTCCCGAACATTTTGCTTTCTCTTATTTTGCGCAGCGTGGAAAGGGCGCAAAGGATTTATACGGCCATGAAGTGCCGCGGCTTTAACCCGCGCGCCTACAAATGCAAAAGCATGCCCATGCGCCTTTCGGAAATAGCGGGGCTTTGCGCGTTTTCGGCCATGTGCGCATTTTTCAGGCTCTTTAATATTTCTGAATTTTTAGGCGGACTTGTAAAATGATAAAACTCGAAAATGTTTGCGTATCCTACCCCGACAAAACCCCGGCGCTAAAATCTGTCGGCTTTCAAATCCCAAAAGGGGCGAAGTGCGCGGTCTTGGGGGCGAACGGCGCGGGCAAAAGCACGCTTTTGGCCGCTCTAATGGCGCTAATCGACATTCAAAGCGGGGCGGCCTTTTTAAACGGCATAGCCGTTTGCCGCAAGAACGCCGAAGCCGTCCGCAAAACCGCCGCGCTCGTCTTTCAAAATTCGGACGACCAGCTTTTTTTCCCGACCGTGCTTGAAGACATTATGTTCGGCGCGGCAAACGCGGGCTATAGCGAAGCCGAGGCGAAAATAAAGGCGGAAAAGCTTTTGGAAAGCTTCGGAATCCTGCGCCTTAAAGACAGGCACATACAGCGCCTTTCCGACGGCGAAAAGAAAAAGGCCGCAATCTGCTCCGCACTCGCCCAAGACCCCGAAATCCTCTTTTTGGACGAGCCCTCCGCCCTGCTCGACCCCAAAAGCCGCCGCGAGTCCGCCGAGTTCATTTTGGGGCTCGACAAAACCGTAATGCTTACCACTCACGATTTGGATTTCGCCCGCGCCTGCTGCGAATACAGCCTGATTCTAAAGGAGGGGCGGCTTGCCGCATTCGGCAAAACCCCTGACATTCTGGCGGATAAAGCCCTGCTTTTAGATTCGTCTTTAATGTAAAAAAAAGCGCGTTTTTTTAACGCGCCGAAAACATAAAATTTTTTGTTGCGGTAGAATTTTTAAACTACTGCGGGATCACTTCTATTCCCGATATCTGCGGGTCCCTTCCTTCTTTGTCGTTGCGCCATTTTAACAAATTGCGCAACGACTGGTGAACTCCCATTCCCCGATATCATTGCTCCATTTTTTAACAAATTGCGCAACGACCCGAAGTCCTTACTGAGGGATAACCTCTATTCCCGATATCTGCGGGTCCCTTCCTTCTTTGTCGTTGCGCCATTTTAACAAATTGCGCAACGACTGG
>JAGBOM010000307.1 GCA_017633865.1 Opitutales bacterium | reverse complement strand
TAAAATACACTCCATCGCCGTCTTTTTTTTGCTCCTTGAACTGCGCTCAAAATCTCTGCCCCAAAACCAAGGAACTCTGGGCGGTTTTCTTTTTTTCTATTTTTAATAGGATTTTTTTCTAATCGAGCTATTAAACGAAGTTTAATGCGTCTTTTGACAAGAGGCGCGGGGCTCCGCGCCGAGGTACCACACGAGATGAGGACATCTCAGGTCAAGGACTTGTCCTTGCTTATTTTTCTTTTTTTTAATTTTGCAATGCGCGGGGATTTATGCTCTTATAGCGGGTAAAATTTAAAACCGCGCATCGTTTTCGGGCAAAACCGCCCGGATTTTTGCCGCGTTTTTATTGTTAACAATCGCGAAGCACGACGTCCCAACCGTCGCTCGCACCATCGAAAAAAGAAAAGCATAATGAAACAAAAATACAGCGTGGACATTCCTGAACTCGGAATGACAATCTCAACCGGAACCATCGCAAAGCAGGCGAACGGCTCCGTAACAATCAGCGTCGGCGAAACCACATTGTTCGTGGCGGCAACGGCGGCAAACAGCGTAAAGCCGGGGCAGGATTTCTTCCCCCTGACTGTCGACTACCGCGAAAACTTCTACGCGGCGGGCAGGTTCCCGGGCGGATATTTTAAGCGCGAAGGCAGACCCTCCGAAAAGGAAATTCTTACATCGCGCCTTTGCGACAGGCCCTTGCGCCCCCTCTTCCCGAAGGGCTTTATGAACGAAGTGCAGGTTATCGGCCAGGTCTTGACCGCCGATATGGCAAACGACCCCGACATCCTCATGGTAAACGGCGCTTCCGCCGCAATGCTAATTTCCGACATTCCGTGGCACGGCCCCGTAGGCTGCGTTAGAATCGGCGAAATCGACGGCGAATTTGTCGTAAACCCGACGCACGAGCAGATGTACGACTCCACTTTGGACCTCATCTACGTCGGCAACGAAAAGGAAATGATGATGATTGAAGGCTCCGCCGAGCAGTGCCCCGACGAGCGCTTCATCGAGGCTTTGGAATTCGCCCAGGAGCAAATCCAGAAAATCATCGCCGCGCAAAAGGAGCTCGCCAAGCTCTGCGGCAAGCCCAAGCGCGAATTTACGCTCTACACCGTCAAGCCCGAAATCCTCGAAATGTGCAAAGAGTACGTCGGCGGCAGGCTTCTTGAAGCCGTATTTCAGGACAACAAGCTGAAGCGCCAGGGGGATGTCGACGCCCTCATGCAGGAAACCGCCGAGTTCGTAAAGGGCAAGGTCGGCGAGGAGGAGTTCGACGAAAACCAAATCAAAATGGCTTTTGAGGAATTGCAGGAAGTCGTCTATCGCGACAATATTTTGGACGCCGGCAAGCGTTGCGACGGCCGCGCCGTTAAGGAAATCCGCAAGCTCGGCGCGATGACCAACGTTTTGCCGATAGTCCACGGCTCGGCGATATTCTCCCGCGGCGAAACACAGGCGCTTGTAACCACAACGCTCGGCACCACGCGAGACGTTCAGGAGCTTGACGGCCTCACCGGCGGCACAAAGCAGAAGTCCTTTATTCTGCACTACAACTTCCCGCCCTATTCGGTGGGCGAAACAGGCCGCTTCGGCACGCCCGGCCGCCGCGAAATCGGCCACGGCAACTTGGCGGAGCGCTCGCTCTTGCCGGTTCTCCCCTCCGAGAACGATTTTCCCTACGCAATCAGGCTCGTTTCCGACATTATGGAATCCAACGGCTCGACCTCCATGGCGAGCGTTTGCGGCGGCTGCTTGAGCCTTATGGACGCCGGCGTTCCGATTGAAACCCCGGTTGCGGGCATTTCCTGCGGCCTGGTAACGCGTTTCGACGAAAACGGAAAACTCTTGAAGCACGTCGTCCTTACCGACATCATCGGCGCCGAAGACCATTTCGGCGATATGGACTTCAAAATCTGCGGCACAAAAAACGGCATTACAGGCTTCCAGCTCGACCTTAAAATCAAGGGCTTGGCCCACGACATCGCCGTCGAGGCTATCCGCCAGAACAAGGAGGCGCGCACAAAGATTTTGGGCGTAATGGCCGAGGCTTTGGCGGAGCCCAACAAGGAGCTTAAGGAGCACGCCCCGCGCATCAAGATTATGCAGGTCGATCCTGAAAAAATCGGCATGATAATCGGCCCCGGAGGCAAGAATATCCGCCGCATGACGGAGGTCTCGGGCGCCCAGATAGACATCGACGACGACAACCCCGGCAAGGTTATGATTTTCGCGAAATCCGCCGCGAGCATGAACCGCGCGGTTGCGGAAATCGAGCTCATCACCGGCGAAATTGAAGTCGGCAAGACCTACAAGGGCATTGTCCGCGGCATCAAGGAATTCGGCGCGTT
>JAGBOM010000306.1 GCA_017633865.1 Opitutales bacterium | reverse complement strand
TACCGACAGCGCCTACGAAAGGCTCTCAAGCGGACTTCTCGACGAGCTTATAGTTACCGACTCCACTCCCCCCAGCCCGAAATACGCGGACTATCCGATTACGGTTTTGTCCGTGGCAAACCTTTTGGCGGAGGCGATTTTGAGAGTCCACAACAATATGTCGGTAACGTCGCTGTTTAAGATTAAGGGGTTCTAAAATGCAAATTTGGTTTCACCCCGCGAGGGAAATTCAAGTAAAGGCGGGGGAAATCGCCCGCAAAACCTTCGGCGAAGGCTTCGATGCGTCCGTGCGCGCGGCCGACCCGCGCTTTGCGGACTTCCAAATAAACGGAGCCCTGCCCTACGCGAAAGCGGCAAAGTCAAACCCGCGCCAAATCGCCCAAAAATTTTTGGACGCGCTTGGCGCAAGCGGAGAGTTCGACAATAGTTTGGTCGAAATCTCGATAGCGGGCCCCGGGTTTCTGAACTTCAAACTGACCCCGCTATTCCTGCGCGAATGGCTCGCAAAATACAAGGGCGCGGACTCTCTTAAAGACGCCGCAAAAAGCTTCGTAAACGGCAAAAAAATCGTAATCGACTTCCCCTCGCCCAACACCGCAAAGCAAATGCACGTGGGGCACCTGCGCCCCATGGTTATCGGCGAGGCAATCCAAAGGCTTCTGCGCTTCTGCGGCGCGGACATGACTTGCGACAACCATATCGGCGACTGGGGCACGAACTTCGGCATACTCATCTACGGCATAAAAAGCCAAAACTATCATCTCGACGCCTCAAACCCATCCGCCCTCGAAGACCTCGAACAACTCTACAAGACGGGCTCGGCCAAGGCCAAGGAAAGCCCCGAGGCGGCGGACGCCGCGCGCGACGAGCTTGTAAAGCTCCAAAACGGAGACCCCGAAAACACCGCCCTCTGGCGCGAAATCATCAAAGTAAGCCAAGTGTCGTTCGATAAAACCTACGCGCGCATGGGAATCACTATCGACGTAACCCTCGGCGAGTCCTTCTACCGCGACAAGGTCGAAAGAATATATAATGAACTTTCCGAAATCGGGCTTGCCGAAGAAAACCAGGGGGCGCTTGTCGTGTTTTTGAAGGACCACGAACGCTTCAAAACGCAGCCTTTTATAATACGCAAAAAAGACGGCGCATCAAACTACGCCTCCACCGACCTCGCCACGGTTCTCTACCGCGTCGAGCACTTCGGAGCTCAGGAAATTATTTATGTAACCGACGGCCGCCAGCAGGACCACTTCCAGCAGCTCTTTTTAACGGTCGGCAAATGGTTCGACGCCAAGGGCTACCGCAAGCCCGAGCTTCGCCACGTCTGGTTCGGCACAATCTTGGGCGAAGACGGCAAGGCAATCAAAACCAAAAGCGGCGAGCCCGTCCGCCTCAAGGCGCTTCTTGACGAGGCGGTCGCCCGCGCCCTTAAAATCGTGCAAGCCAAAACGCCCGACATGCCCGAAAGCGAGGCCATGAATATAGCCGAAACCGTGGGGGTCGCCGCGCTCCGATACGCGGATTTGTCCCAAAACCGCACAAGCGACTACACCTTCTCGTGGGATAAAATGCTCGCCTTCGACGGCAACACAGCCCCCTACCTGCTCTACGCAGTCGCGAGAATCCACTCGATTTTTAGAAAGCTTAACCTCAGCCCCGACGACAATTTCGAGAAAGACGCCGCCGCGCTCGAAACCCCGCAGGAAATAGAGCTTGCAAGAAAGCTAATCGCCCTTCCCAACGTGTTCGACCTCACGCTCTCGGAGCTTCGCCCGCACCACCTCTGCGGCTACCTCTACGAGCTCGCGGGAACGTTCTCGACCTTCTACAACGCAAACAAGGTCATCGTTGACGACCCCGCCACCCAAAACAAGCGCCTTATGCTCTGCGCCCGCGCCCTCGCTTTTATGGAGACGGGGCTGCGACTTTTGGGCATAGAGCCGCTAAAAAAGATGTAGAGCCAACCGATATATTATTGAAATGGCAAAGATTTTGCTTCTGTCATCGATATACCCGGCGGACGACGTCCCGAATTCGTGCACGCCCGTCGCCCACTATTTCGCTAAGGAATGGCGAGCCGCGGGCAACGATGTAATCGCCATCCATAATATTTCGGTATTCCCGAATTTTTATTACAAACTCGCGAAACTGCTCGGAGCCGACACGCTTTCAAGCGTCTTCGGCTTTACGATTGTCCCGAAAAAGCTGGAGGACAAATCCTACGTTTTGGACGGCGTAAACGTTTACAGGCTCGGCATGCAAAAGAGCCTGCCGCACGGCAAATTCCCCAAAAGCGCGCTTGAAAAACAAATCGAAAAAATCGCCGATATATGCGAAAAAAACTCCTTTTGCCCCGACGCTATAATAGGGCACTGGCTGAACCCGCAGCTGGAGCTTTTGCAGGGGCTTAAAAAAATTTTCCCAAAAGCCAAAACCGCCCTTACTCTGCACGACAAATTCAAAACGCTTGAAAAATTTTATCCCGGCTCTTGGCGCGAAAAAATAAATAACATCGACAAAATCGGCTTCCGAAACCGGTTCCATTTAAAGCAATTCGCGGCGGAATCGGGGCTGAAAGCCGGCAAAGCGTATCTGTGCCTGTCGGGAATCCCCGAATATTTTACGGCTCAAACGCCGCAAAAAACATTCGAGGGCGGGCTAAAAAATTTTGTATTCATCGGAACGCTGTTCAAAAGAAAATATCCCGAGCTGCTAATCCCCGTGATAGCCGAAGCCTTTAAAGGCGCCGATTTTTCGATTTCCTACGCGGGAGAGGGGGCCCAATATAAGGAAATCCAAAAGAAGGCCGCGCAATTCGCCGTTCAAGACAAAGTGCGCATGCTCGGCAAAATACCGAGAGCCGAAATGAACGGGCTTCTCGACCGCGGCGATTGCCTTATAATGATTAGCGACAACGAAATTTACGGGCTCGTGTACCTTGAGGCGATGGCCAAGGGCTGCATAGTTGTAGCCTCGAAAAACAACGGCTTCGACGGTATTATTAAAGACGGCGTAAACGGATTTTTGTGCAGCCCGTGCGACGCGGACGAGCTAACTTCC